>JAHDBT010000301.1:5039-8790 GCA_020630215.1 Bacteroidota bacterium | reverse complement strand
AAGCACAAAACCTCTACGTACAAATTGTCGGATTTATTTTTTAAACGTTACTAATCCCCTTTGTAAACCTTGATTTTGTAGGCAAAAGACAATAAATTCAGTTTATTAATATAATTTTTACCCTCCCCTCGCCCCTCCCAAGAGGGGAATTTGCTTTGTCTAGTGAATAGGGAATAGCATTGTTTAAAACGTAATGACTAATTTTACTTACATCAAAATAGAACCACACCCATTTGGTAGCGCATAATACTTGCTACAAAAGTACTTTCTACCTGCTACTAAAAAAACTACTGTTTTATTCCATTAATAATTACCGTATCTATTAAATCGCTGCCAAACGAGTATGGTAGGCGGGCAACGGAGTGCATGGGTTTGGTAATAAATACGTTCGCTTTTTTACCTTTACAAATACTTCCTAATTCGTTTTGCAATTCCATAGCGTAGGCACTGTTAATGGTAGCAGCGTTGATGGCTTCTTCTGGGAGCATACGCATTTTAATGCAAGCCAAGCTTAATACAAAAGGCAAACGCCCTGATGGAGTTGAACCAGGGTTATAGTCGCTTGCGAGGGCAATGGGCAAGCCTGCTTCCATCATTTTACGAGCTGGAGCGTATTCTAGGTTTAGGAAAAAGGCGGTTGAGGGTAAAAGTGTTGGCATAGTTTGCGAACCTAGCAGGGCTTCAATTTCTGCGTCGCCTACACACTCTAAATGATCGACGGATAGTGCATGGTGCTGTACGCCAATTTGTACACCGCCCGAATAATCCAACTCATTGGCGTGTATTTTGGCTTTTAGTCCATATTTAGCTCCTGCTTCCATAATTTGGGCGGTTTCCTCAACGGTAAAAAAGCCTCTATCACAAAACACATCAATATAATCGGCCAGTCCTTCGTCGGCAATTTGGGGCAGCATTTTTTGCAGAAGTAAATCCATGTATCCTTGCCTGTTATTTTTGTATTCCATCGGAATAGCGTGTGCGCCCAAAAAGGTTGATTTAATGGTTAAAGGCGATAAATTTCTTAATTTTTTAATGACTCGCAGCATTTTTAACTCACTCTCATAAGTCAATCCATAGCCACTTTTTATTTCAATTGCGCCTGTTCCAAAATATTTTACCTCTTCTATACGTTCATAAGCATCACGAAGGAGTTCTTCTTCAGAAGTTGCCTGTAGGCGTTTAGCGGAGTTTAAAATACCGCCTCCTTTTTTAGCAATTTCTTCGTAAGCCAAACCCTTAATACGGTCTACAAATTCCCCTTCCCTACTAGCGGCATATACAATATGTGTATGCGAGTCGCACCAGCAAGGAAAAACCATCTTTCCCTCGGCATCAATTACCTCATCTGCCACAGTTAAGTACTTTTTTGCGTCATCATTATGTCCAAAATCGGCTATAAGGCCGTCATTTATGTACAAAAAAGCTTGGTCAATCGTAGGCAAGATTTGCATATCTTCGCCACAAACCCATTTTTTAGGTGCATCTTCTATTTGCACCAATTGTTTAATGTTTTTAATTAGTAATCCCATATATTAGTCACAGATTATGAACAGTTTAGTAAAAAATAACACAAAATTCAATTGCAAAAAACAAATATCTTTTCATACAATTCAAACTTATTATGAAAAAAAAATTTAATCTTTTTTTCCTCAATAACATTTGGCTTTTTCTTGAAAATAATTTACGAATACTTTTTAAGACGAAAAAAATAAATTCGACAAATGAATAAAATTAGCTGACTTTTTGTATATTTAGTTGTATTTCAAGGCAATACTAATTTTGTTTTTCATGTAAGTATCTTGTTATACACACTTCAAAACGCCCCTTTTATTGCCCTTGCATACTGAATTAACATTATATAAGCTTGACTAATTATACGCCTAAGAACAGCAGCCAAAAAGCATTTATGCCTCCTAATATCAAAATCTTGCACTTAATTGGCAAGATTTTGGCTTGACTATTTGTAACCAGATAACAGAAAGCAATATCGTAAATGATGTTCAATTTTTTGTCATTAGTTTTGGTTACTCTAAACAAATTTTGCTGAACCATACTTACCTAGTTATTGATAAATTCAGCGCACCAATCTTTAATCGTTGCTTACAGCTTATTGCTTTATTAAGCAATAGTTTTAAGTGGCACATTTGTTTGATGTGTCTTCAAAATCAGGTATATGTATCAATCTACATTAATATTCAATAAATCAACTTTCACATACCGATTTTTCGCTAATCAACTCAACAAAATTTTGTTGACACTAACCGTGTATGCGTTTTGCTGTTCTCCAAGTATGTATGCTCAACAATTTGGAACAGGCGCGCAAATTGATTCTGCTAAATATCAGGAAGTACCTTTGGTTACGCCCGTAACAACTAAAAGTTACGAGCAAGTACCTTATAGGTATTCTCTACGTCCCTATTGTCCTGCTCCTGGCGATCAGTACGATACGGGTACTTGTGTAGGATGGGCTGCTGCTTATGGCGCACGCACTATTATACATGCCTTAAACAATGGCTGGAATAACGTAGAGCATAAAACGCTTATTAACACCCATGCTTTTTCTCCTTCTTTTGTTTACAGCGAAGTGCTAAAATCAGAAGGCCGAGAAAAAGATTGTAGTATAGGCGCACATATTGCCGATGCGCTACACATTATGCATACTACAGGAAGTGTAAAGTATGCCGATTTTCCGTTTGACCCCTTCTGCGAAAATTCGGTAGATGACAATTTGTTGCAAAAAGCACAAAATTATCGAATCAAAGGATTTCAGCGTTTAACGTTTTCTGACGATGATAACACGAAAGTAAACAAAGTACGCCAAAGTATTGCTAATAAGTTGCCAGTAATTTTAGGGATTAAAATACTAGACAATTTTAAAGATACGCATCACGAAAATAATATCTGGAATCCTCGTTTAGGCGATCCCAAAGAATCGAATATTCATGCGATGTTGGTGGTTGGATACGACGACGAAGAACAAACCTTTGAACTAATGAATAGTTGGGGTACAGAATGGTCGGATGAAGGCTTTATTAAAATTGCTTACCGTGATTTTAATTACTACGCCAAAGAAGCCTATCATATTTTATACGATAAAAAACCTGTTGCAGATAATACTCCTGCATCAACGGTTGTTAATATGGCTGCTCATATTAACTTTGCAGAACTAGCAATGGAAGCAGATAGAAACAGCAAAGAATTAAATTGTACTGCCGAACATATTGGCAATATGGATGCAGATTTTAATGAGGGTTATTATAAAATGAGTAATACACATATTTCGCAAAGTGGCTACCAAATTTACTTAACGCCCGAAATGCAAAATATGAATGTTTATGCTTTTAGTTTTAACCCTGATAACAGCACTAAACTTTTGTACCCTTATAGCGAAGAAACATTGATGCTACATGGCGGTAATAACAGCAATCAGTTTATTACCTCTATTATTCCTTATTTAGGAAGTACGATTGCTATTCCGCACGAAGATTATTGTATGCAGTTAGATAACAATACGGGTACTATTAACTGTTTCTTGTTTTCTAAAAGAGAGTTAGATATAACCGCTATTTTAAAAAACCTAGCAAAACTAGATGGCAACCTACAAAGTCGCCTTAAAGCAGTACTAGGACAAAAAATGGCGCCTAATAATAAAGTTACCTACGACGACTACCGCATTGGTTTTGAAGCACAAGTAAAGGCCGATAAAGTAGTGCCTTTAATTGTTGATATGAATCATACTCGGTAATTAAAT
>JAHDBT010000301.1:0-4939 GCA_020630215.1 Bacteroidota bacterium | reverse complement strand
ACTTAGCAAAAAAATAAGCACCATACACGCTGTAAAACTTGATGTTATGAACAGAACAATTCTCCTATCAATACTAGTATTAGTAATTACGATGTGTAGCAACATAAATAGCTTGTTTGCACAACAACACGACTATCTAGCACCTGTTAAACAAAACGACCGTTGGGGCTATATTGACCAACAAAACAATTTTGTTATTTACCCAAAGTTTAGTTTTGCGAATGATTTTTCGGAAAACTTGGCTGCGGTAGAAATTAACAATAAATGGGGCTATATTGACGGCAATGGTAAATATGTAATTGAACCACAGTTTGACGATGCCTATAATTTTATACGGGGATTAGCACGGGTAAAATCTAACGGAAAATGGGGTTTTATAAACCCTAAAGGTACCTACGAAATTGCCGCACAATTTGAAAATGCCAATGATTTTTCGGGAGGTGTTGCGCTCGTAATGGTTAATGGTTTATATGGCTATGTAGATGCAAGTGGCACGATGGTTTTTGAACCACAATTTGAAGATGCTTACGATTTTACCGAAGGCATGGCCCTAGTATCTGATGATGGTAAATGGAAATATTTAAATACCAGTCAAAAGCTAGTTAGCTTACCTAGATGCCAAGAAGTTTCTTCTTTCTTTTCGGAAGGGCTTGTAATTGTACAAGGAACAAATGGGGATTATGGCTTTGTAAATCATAAAGGCAAATATGAAATTGTTCCTCAATTTCAAGACGCACTTCCTTTTTCGGAAGGTTTAGCAGCCGTACATATTAACGATGCTTATGCTTATGTAAATCTAAAAGGAAAAATTAATATTGATAGTAAATTTCAAGATGCCGATATTTTCTCGGAAGGGAAAGCTGCTGTGCAATACGATAATTTATACGGCTATATAAAGAACGATGGTGAGTGGTTTATTTCGCCACAATACGAAGCTGCCGAGCCTTTTAATAATCAATTAGCCAAAGTGCAAAAAGATGGCAACTACGGATATATTAATGCTAAAGGAAACTTTGCTGTTCCGCCTAAGTACTCTTGGTTATTCGACTTTTCGGAAGACATGGCAGGGATGGAAAAAAATGGCTTTTTTGGTTACATTAATACCAATGGCATAGAGGTAATTGCTCCAGAATACCAAGATGTTGGCGCATTTAAAAAAGTTGCCTTACCCAACAATGAAACAACGCCAACAGTTAGTTTTGAAATGCCTCCCGTTTCTACCCTAGCAGTTAGTGAGCGTTTTTATACTATTGAAGCAACAATTACTTCTATTGCACCTTTAGTCGATCATATGATATATGTTAACGACCGTATTCATGATAACGACATGGCAATGAAAGGTGGAGAAATAAAACCTATTAACAAGAAAAACAATGGTTCTTATAGCATTGATATAGCTACAACGGTTACTTTAAAGGAAGGCGTAAATACCATTTATATTACGGCAACCAACCAAAACGGCAAAGCAAAATCGGAAATAAAAAATATTGTTTGGGAACAAGACATTGCTAAACCAAACATGTATGTTTTGTCAATTGGCATTTCTAAATACCAGGAAAAACAATACAATATTAATTACGCCGATAAAGATGCCCATGACTTTTCGGAGGCATTTGCCCATCAAGAAAACATTCCTAAAACCAAGCAATTATACAACAATGTTATTGTAAAAACTTTAACCAACGAAGAAGCAACAACCATTAATATTCAAAAAATGGTTACTGATTTGAAGGATACGGTTACACCCAATGATTTATTTGTTTTGCACGTATCGGCGCATGGCGAAATAGATGCGGATGGCGACTTTTACATCCGTACTTACGATACCGATAAAGATGCACAATATTTACCAATTACAGGTTTATCTAATAAATGGTTATCCAAAGAAATTAGAGATTTTGATTGTACCGTATTGCAGTTTTTTGATACTTGCCACAGTGGTAAAGGTGGTGAGGATATTGTAATGAAAGGAGCAGATAATAGTTACGATGTAGAAATTGCGATACAAGAGTTAACCGAAGCTTTACAATCAAAAGCGGTTTACTTTTTTGCTTCTAGTGGTAAAGGACAAAAATCGCAGGAGCGCAAACAATGGAAAAATGGAGCTTTTACCGAAGCCATTTTATCGTGCCTTGCACAAAAAGAATACGAAACACCGCTAGGACAAAAAATTGTAGCCGATGCCAATTACGATGGTTATTTAAATACCAACGAATTAAACGCTTATGTATCGAAAGTAGTAAAAATGTTAACCGATGGCCAACAACGCCCTCGTACTACTATTGAAAATGCAGAGCCTATTAATTTCTTTATCCTTAAATAAAATAGTAGAACGTATTTTTGTAGCAGGTAAAACGACTTTTATAAGCATGGATTCAACGAATAATTGACCTATTTCTAAAGTCGTTCTTGCATTTCTAGCAAAGTATAAATTATATTTTATATCCTCAAAAAAAAAACTTATGCAATGTTATAACACACTTACAGTTTGGCACTAGAATTGTTATAACAATACTGGTTGTGTGTTTTACACTAATCAATAAATAGAAACACTTTAAATTACTACTAGCACTTAATTTGCACATATTAACCCCCCTTACTAAGTTTCGCCTAAACGAAACTTATTGCCTCAATGAAGCTTTTAGCCGACTTGAGGCTTTTTTTATTTTTATAACTTCTCCCCTATTTACTAAACAAAAAGTTAGATAAGATGTTGTAAAGGAGAACAACACTTCTTCCCCAATAAAACAGCATTGATGAATTACTTTTTAAGACTGGCTATTTTTTTAGTTATTAATTTTGGCGCACTAGGATTAGGGCTTTTATTACAAGGAGAAGGTGGTCCAATGTCGAGTTGGTACCAAACCTTAAATATAGCTCCGTGGACACCCCCAGGATGGTTTTTTGGTGCAGCGTGGACGACCATTATGATTTTGTTTTCTATTTACATGGCCAAGCTTACCCAAAGAGATGATACGATTCGTTTATACGCTGTTTTCTTAACGCAATTTATCCTTAATGTTTCGTGGAATATGTTCTTCTTTAATTTCCACCAAATCTTTTTATCGCTTATTATTATTGTTTCTTTACTAGGAGTTATGTGGTATCAGTTTTCCTTTTTTAGAGAAAAAATGGGCAATTACTCGTGGCTGCTTGCGCCCTATATTGGCTGGTTGGCTATTGCTACTTCTCTGAATGTGTATGCCTTGGTTTTTAATTAAACACTTCGTCTTTGTTACTTAGTAACGTTTAAAAAATAAATCCGACAATTTGTACGTAGAGGTTTTGTGCTTAGACAAGGCGCAAAACGCAGCCATAGCCTAAGCTACGGCGAGTATTTGCAACGCAGGATAAGTGCAAAAGATCAAGTAGAAATGACGGATTTATTTTTTATGCGTTACTTAATCACTAAATACTCCCATTCTCCGACTTCTTTTATTTTACTATCAAAGTTAATTCCTACGGCTACAATACTTTTGGAGCTGTGCATAAATTGGTCGGCATAAGCTTTTTCCTTAATTTGTTCCAATGCCATTTTCGCACTATGGTCTAGCTTAAATTCTAAAATATAAATGTGGGTATCTGTTTGTACAACTGCATCACATCTGCCTTTACTGCTGTTAATTTCGCTTTGTATGTAAACGCCTAAATAGGTAAATAACAAATGCGTAAGGGCATGGTAATAACTTTCTTTTGCAGCTTCAAACAAATGGTAAGGAATAGTAGCAAATAACTGATTAATATGGGTTATAACGATTGCTAGGTCATTTGCAATAAAAGCATTTTCTAAAAAATGAACAACAGCTGCACTTTTTCCAGGTTCTTCATGTCTAAATGCACCTACCAAATATTCCATCATCGATTCTTCCACCTCCTTATTCGGATACCCTAATTCATATACTTGACGCATCCGTTTTTTAATGGTCAAATAGCCCGTTTGAAATAATAAGGGTATCGTTTCTAATTTTTCTATATCGTAGCTTTCAAAACCCGATGCCCCTACTACCAATCCATCTATATCATAAATACTGCGTTCTTTCAAAATATTAATTAAAAAAGTAGGCGTGCCTGTAATAAACCAATAATTCTTAAACTCTCCACTCCCAAAAAAACTTAATATCGAAAAAGGATTGTACATACGAGTAAGGCCATCCCAAGTATAACCATTGTACCATTCTTTTAGCTTATCTAAAAGAAGCGTTCTATCCATCTCATTCGTTTCCATTGCACTTGGAAAATACGCCTCAAACTTAGTTTCTACATCTGATTGTGTATAACCACAAATAGTCGAATACTTAGCCAACAAACTAATATCATATAAGTTATTTAAATCAGAAAACACCCCTACTCTCCCAAACTTTGAAACACCTGTAATAAATAAAAACTTTAAATAAGGATCACTATCCTTTAGTACTGAATAAAAACTCTTTAGTACTTTTTGATGGGCTTTTGCTTGATGTAAATTTTCTTTGTCTAAATAATCAATTAAGGGTTTGTCGTATTCATCAATTAGTATGGCAACTTTATTTTTTTGAGAGAGCGTTTCAATAAGTTCTTTAAATTTAGAACTAATGCCTACTTTTTTAAGCTTTATTTGATGTTTAGCTGCAATATCATTCAATAAAATATCTATTGCTTGTTCAAGACCCAACTCTCGATATCCTATGCTACTAAAAGAAATGTGAATAACAGGATAGGTTGTTTCCCAATCCCATTTATCGGCAATCCATAAGCCATCAAACAATTCTTTTTTACCTTCCAAAACCGCTTTCATGGTAGATAGTAAAAGGGATTTGCCAAAACGGCGAGGACGAGAAAGAAAATAGTATTTCCCTGCATCAATTAAGCGATGAATATGCACCGTCTTATCTATATACAAGTAGTTACCTGTTATAACATTTTCAAAAGTTTGTATGCCTATCGGAAGTTTTTTCATAAT
>JAHDBT010000300.1:3766-8797 GCA_020630215.1 Bacteroidota bacterium | reverse complement strand
TTATTAAATTAAAAGAATCGAAAATTCGAAGCATTCAGCTAAAATAAACTTTCTAGCAAAATACTAATAATAATTTATAGAATATGAACTGTAATTGCAAATATATAAAAAAAACGAAACTATTTTTGTCTATATTGACGTTCTTTTTCACATTTTCTGTTCAAGCTCAATACACTGTTACGAGTACGGTCGTAACTAATTGGACATTAACAAGCGATGAATGTGGAGGGTCGGTGAATGTTACTTGTAATGCCCCAACTTTGGGAACTCCTCCTATTGGATTAACTTTTTCTTTCAGTGGTGGAGTATATTATCCCAGCAATGGTGCTTATCAATCTGGAACTGGTAGCTATTTAGACACCTCTTGTAATGATGCACCACCACCACCACCACCACCTTATATTCCTCCTGCATCAGATCCTTGCCCAGATTTTACGGGTTTTATTTCTGCCACTAATGGAGGAGTGCTTGATTGTAATAATAATCAACTCTTTTTGTATGCGAACCCTAGCAGTACTACTGAATATGCTTATGGTTGGTGGACGCCCTGTTGTGGGGGTACTGTCCAAGGTTATGCTAATTGGACAACAGCGACAGAGGCAGGTGTTTATACTGTTGAGATTAGACCATGGGGTAGTGAGTATGAATGTGCAGAAACAGTGAGTTTTACGGTTACTGATACTAGAGTATATTTTACTTCAACAGCCTATAATGTTCCATTGTCTTGTGATAGTGAAGACACTGAACTGCATTCAACAGGTCCTAGTGGTTCCAGTTATTCATGGAGTGGACCTAACGGGTTTAGTTCTAACGAGCAAAGTCCCATTGTTTCAGAAATTGGTGATTATGATGTAACCGTAACCAAAAACGGGTGTACAAGAACTGCTAGCACCACTGTAGAGCCTAATTTTGTAGAGATGAATCTAGTAGCTACAAATGAAGGCCCTCTCACTTGTAATAATGAAGACACTCAATTAGCTGTTACAGCGCCTGAGAACTCTACCTATTTATGGTCAGGTCCAAATGAATTTAGTTCTAACCTGCCAAATCCTACTGTTGCCGAAATAGGCACTTATACGGTTACTGTAACTAGCAATAGTGTTTGTACAGCAACTGCTAGTACAATAGTAGAAATTACAGAGGTAAACCCAACTATAACTGCTACCGATGAAGGAATCATTACTTGTGAAAATGAAAACATTCAACTATCAGTAGGACCTGATGGGGCTAGTTATTCTTGGTCTGGTCCTAATGGTTTTACTACTGCCGAACAAAATCCTACTGTTACAGAAGCAGGTACTTATGAAGTAACTGTTACACAAGATGGTTGTACTGGTACTGCTAGTATTATGATAGAGAATACAATCCCAGTTGAAGGCTGTTCTACTTATGATGTTACACTTACTAAAACGGTAGACCAAACGCAAACTACAATAGATAACAATGTAGTTTTTACCATTAGTATTACCAATAATGGAGATGCTGTAACAGGCACAACAGTAACGGATGTATTACCTAATGGTTCGGTATATGTAAGCGATGATAGTGGGGGAGCTTATGACAATGCAACAGGTCTTTGGAACATTGGTGATTTGGCAAATGGCGAAGGAGCGACTCTCAATATTACTGTTACTTTAACCGAAGAAGGAGTGCATACTAATATTGCTAGCGTTGCCATTAATGAAACCGAAACAGACCTGACTAATAATGAAGATTCGGCTTGTGTAAGCATACCTGTTGAAATTTGCGACGATGGTAGCCAAACAGTTACTTTAACAGCAGCATCAGGGCATACTTCCTATCAATGGTATTTAAATGGTATTGCTATTGATGGAGCTACAAGCGATACTTATGATACAACTGTAGCAGGAGAATATAATTATACTATTGATGGAGGTTTGTTAAACGATGCATGTACTAATCAGATGTGTTGCCCTTTAGTCTTAATAGGAGTGGAATGTAATATTTGCCCTACACCAGTTTGTATTCCTGTTACCATTACCAAAAATAATTAATACGATTGTATCATTTTAAAGTCTTAAGGTAAATGCTATTAGAGATTCGCCTTTTGGAGCATGACTTTATCGAACTGCTATAGAACAAAGTCTTACAGTAATGGAAGGGGGCTTATAGAGTAACTGCTATTAAAGATAGTTGTAGTTATACTGTTTCTATAGAAACTATTGGTAGGACAGGTATTTCTCGTTCTTTAAATGTAATTATCTTTAATAGGGGATAATATAATAGTTGTAACCTTTCCACTTTTGCTCATTAATGGAATTGTTGTAGCCTCTGCCTAAAAATAGGTGGAGGTCTTTTCCTAATCAGGTAGAAGTTAACAATCAAAAAAAACAATACAAGAGATAAAGTCCAGTACTTGTATGGAGTGTAGCCGCCAAAACAGCAAATTATTACGATTATTTTTGTCCGACTACTTAGTGCCTGACGGAAAACTCTCTATACGACAAAATGAGGTTCGGAGCATTTGTTCTTTCTAATTGTATTAGAAAGTCTAATAAAAAGCGTCCCACCAAACCTAAGTTTAATGGGACGCTAAATGTACTAGCTTATATGAAAACAAACAAAAGCTAATGTTTTATAAAACACACACCTAGTGTTTAATAAACTTTGTATGAAGTATTTCTTCACTAGTTGAAATACTTAAGAGATAAACACCATTTGAGAAATTGCTAATATCTAATGCTTTCGTATTAATACCTTCATAAGCACTTACTGTTTGTGTTAATATTAACTTACCTGCCAAATCGTAGGCATTGATAGTTACCTCATTTTGCTCCGTATTAAGTAAATAGTTTACATTAATGTAATTACTTGCAGGAATTGGTGAAACAGTTAAATTGTGCATTTGAGATGAAGCATTATTCTCTAGCAATTCATCAGCATCTAACTTAGCATGATCTGGCGTACCACAATGATCTGTCATGTTTACAGATATATAAACGGTTTCGCATAAATCAACATAGTTATTACATGCTTCTACTTCAAAAGTTTCTATTCCACTAAATAATGGATTAGGAGTATATTCAAAACAAGCACCATTATCAGTAGTTACTACATTACAACTAGCTGTAGAACAATTCACATTCATAATAGTATAGGCGTTTCCTATATTACAGAATCTTGGGCATATCATTTTTCTGCTATAGGTGGAGAAACATAGTGTATCGTTAGGACATCCATTAGGATCATTAATGGATATATACACTGTTGCGATAGAACAGTTGCCTTGGTCATCACAAACTTGATAAGTAAAGCTGTCAGATGCATTACAATCGGCACTTGGTATATAAATAAATTTACTTTCTCCATCAAAACTAACAGTTCCATGAAGTGCATTGGTATTAGAAGTAATACTAATTGGGTCACCTTCAGGATCGCTATCATTATCTAGTACCGTTATTTTGAAAAAGTTGCCACAGTTTCCTGTTACAAAATCATCATTAACAATAGGAGCTTGGTTTACTCCTGAAGGCGTTAATCCGAAACTAACGTTTAAATCATCACAATCTAATACCACATCGTAATTAACTATCGAGCCATCTGTATTTGTAAATAAGAGTTGGTAGTTTTCAGCTATTAAATTCAGGAATAAGAAATCGCCATTACTATTGGTAGTAGCAGTACTAATAAAGTTTCCATTACCATCATTTAAAGTAACGGTATAACTGCTGCTGCCCATTTCGGTAGCATCTTGTATATTGTTACCATTGTCATCTATAAATACGGTTCCGCTTAAATCGCTAGAACAAGAACTGCCACCAATTGTAATTGTCGCATCATCTTCGTCATCCTCATTTGGCGTATTGTTGCTATCATTCCCTGGGCTTGAGTCAATGTCAGGCTCTCCATAGGCTGTCCATACTTGGGCAAAGTTGGTTACGCTGCCACTTGTTGCGCTTACGGTTGCAGTAATAGTTAAAGTTTCACTTTGTCCCGCAGTCATGGAGCCTACATTCCAAAAACCACTTGCATTGCTATAATATCCATTGGTTGAGCTAAAACCATTATAACTTACACCTGTTGGCAATACATCTTTTACCTTAACACTTGATGCAGTTGCATTTCCTACATTTTCTACTGTAATAGTATAGGTAATTACATCACCTGTTGATACGGATGAAGCACTAGCCGTTTTGGTTAACTCTAAATCAACTCCATCGCTACCACCGCCTGTTGTTGTTCCTTCACAAGTACAACCATCAGCTAAAATTACATCATTGTTTGTTGAGGCATTACCATCGTTACAAGCAGTCCCAGGTGTTGTTGGTACGGCTGCATCATTATCATTACAATCCTCTTCTACACAAACGCCATCATTATCGACATCGGTACAACCTGTTAAAGGAGTGCCTGCACAGGTACAACCATCTGCTTGAATTACATCGTTATTAGTGTTGCTATCACCATCGTTACAAGTAGTACCAGGAGTAGTTGGAATGGATGCATCATTATCATTACAATCGGCAGCAGCACATACACCATCGTTGTCTATATCGGTACAAGTACCGCCACCAATCGTAACTGTTGCGTCATCCTCGTCATCTTCGTTTGGCGTATTGTTACTATCATTACCAGGAGAGGAGTCTACATCTGGTTCGCCATAGGCGGTCCATACTTGAGCAAAATTAGTAACACTACCACTGGTTGCGCTTACGGTTGCGGTAATAGTTAAAGTTTCACTTTGTCCCGCAGTTATTGAGCCTACATTCCAAAAACCACTTGCATTGCTGTAGTAACCAATACTAGAACTGAAGCCATTATAACTTACACCTGTTGGCAATACATCTTTTACCTTAACACTTGATGCAGTTGCATTTCCTACATTTTCTACTGTAATAGTATAAGTAATTACATCGCCTGTTGATACAGAGGACGCACTAGCCGTTTTAGTTAACTCTAAGTCAACTCCATCGCTACCACCACCTATTGTTGTTCCTTCACAAGTACAACCATCTGCTAAAATTACATCATTGTTTGTTGAGGCATTACCATCGTTACAAGCAGTCCCAG
>JAHDBT010000300.1:0-3666 GCA_020630215.1 Bacteroidota bacterium | reverse complement strand
GAATGGATGCATCATTATCATTACAATCGGCAGCAGCACATACACCATCGTTGTCGATATCGGTGCAAGTACCACCACCAATCGTAACTGTTGCGTCATCTTCATCGTCTTCGTTTGGCGTATTGTTACTATCGTTACCAGGTGAGGAGTCTACATCTGGTTCACCATAGCCCGTCCATACTTGAGCAAAATTAGTAACACTACCACTTGTTGCTGTTACACTTGCGGTAATAGTTAAAGTTTCACTTTGTCCCGCAGTCATCGAGCCTACATTCCAAAAACCACTTGCATTGCTGTAGTAACCAATACTAGAACTAAAGCCATTGTAGCTTACACCTGTTGGTAATACATCTTTTACCTTAACACTTGATGCAGTTGCATTCCCTGCATTTTCTATTGTAATAGTATAAGTAATTACATCGCCTGTTGATACAGAGGACGCACTAGCCGTTTTGGTTAACTCTAAGTCAACCCCATCACTACCACCACCTGTTGTTGTTCCTTCACAAGTACAACCGTCTGCTAAAATTACATCGTTAGTTGTTGATGAATTACCATCGTTACAGGCAGTACCTGGTGTTGTTGGTACGGATGCATCATTATCATTACAATCGTCTTCTACACAAACGCCATCATTATCGGCATCAGTACAGCCAGGAGTTGTACCTTCACAAGTACAGCCGTCTGCTAAGATTACATCGTTAATAGTATTGCTATCACCATCGTTACAAGCAGTACCTGGTGTTGTAGGTACAGATGCATCGTTATCATTACAATCGTCTTCTACACAAATTCCATCATTATCAGCATCGGTACAGCCAGGAGTTGTACCTTCACAAGTACAGCCGTCTGCTAAAATTACATCATTAATAGTATTGCTATCACCATCGTTACAAGTAGTACCTGGTGTTGTAGGTACAGATGCATCGTTATCATTACAATCGTCTTCTACACAAACGCCATCATTATCGGCATCAGCACAACTATTGCCAATATAAATAATTGCATCGTCTTCATCATCTTCATTCGGTGTTCCGTTGCTATCATTACCTGGGGTAGAATCTACATCAGGTTCGCCACCTGCGGCTAATACCTGAGCAAAATTTATTACACTTTCACCTGGACCAGTTACGGTTGTAGTAATGGTTAAGGTTTCACTTGCTCCTGCGGTCATATTTCCAATAAGCCATAATCCACTTGTATTATTATAGCTTCCAACAGAAGCATTAAAGCTTGTATAACTCACGCCAATTGGTAATAAGTCTTGCACTTCTACACTCAAGGCAGAGGCTGTTCCCACATTTTCTACTGTTATAGTATAAGTTACAACATCGTCTATTAATACAGAAGTTGGACTAGCGGTTTTAGTCAATTCTAGATCCACTTCACCAACTAAAGGAGTTATTATCGCTTCTGCTTCATCATCTTCATCTGGATTGCCATCTGTATCATTTCCTGGTGAAGAATCAATATCATCTGATACACCATCTTCTGCGATACCACTATTTACTTGTGCAAAGTTGGTAATTGGCCCCATAATATTAACTACCTCTGCGGTAAGGTTCAATGTTTCCGTATCGCCAACAGCTAAATCTCCTACTTGCCAAATACCTGATGCTTGACTATACGATCCTATAGTTGAGCTGTAGCTGTCGTAGTTTAATCCCGCAGGTAATATATCTTCTACGGTAACGCCAGTAGCATTTTGAGGTCCTTTATTTTCTACTTCAATAGTATAAGTAACCATATCGCCATTCGATACTATTGATTGATCAACGGATTTGGTTAATTCCAAATCAATTCCACATTGTATGGTAGCAACTTCTATGGTTACCGTTGAGGTGCGAATACAACCACTTTTGGTAACTGTTAAAGTATAAGTAGTAGTAACAGGTGGATTTGCCAGTGGGTTAGCTGCGGTATTACTATTAAGATAGGTGTTGGGTGTCCAAATAAAACTTCCACCAGTTGTTCCAGAAGGAGTATTGCCTAAAGTAGTATATTCTCCTTCACAAATAGTACGGTTGGGACCTGCATCAGCAAATACCTCTTCCGTTACATTAATAGTATGGGTATAGGTTTCTTCACAATTATTAATGGATACTGTCATACTTACTGTTTTAACACCAGTAGTTGACCATTGAACATCTACGGAGGCACCTGTTGTTATTTGAGGGTTTGCACCTGCCCCAAAGTTCCAAGTATAAGTTGCCCCAATTACTAATGGGCTAGCATTGAAGTTGGCATCTTCTAAAGCACATACTGTTGTAGGGGCATCAATACCTGATTGTAAAGTAAGCTCTGATTGAACAATGGCACTATCTGTACCAGTACATCCATCTTTAGTGACTGTTACCGAATAAGTACCTGCTTCTGTTACAGTAGGATTTTGTTCGGTAGACGTAAATTCATTGGGTCCTGACCAAGAATAGCTAGCCCCATCAGGTCCTGAAGCAGATAGCTGTACACTTTCATTATCACAGGTAATTAATCCATCATTGGGAACAGTTGCCATTGTGATTACCTCTGTATTTTCTTCTACTGTTGTACTACTAGTTCCCGTACAAATACTATTACTGGTTACGGTAACCGTATAAATTCCTGCTTCTTCAACAATGGGATTTGGCAGGTTAGAGCCAAATCCATTTGGACCTGACCATAGATAGGTAGAGTTATCAGGGGCTGTAACAGCTAATTGAGTGTCGTCATTATTACAAGTGATGGGACCTGCATTTGTAGCTACTGGGTCAACCTCTACAATATTAGTTTCTACAGTAGTACTAGCAGTTCCTACACACCCGTTTTTGGTTACAGTTACATCATAATCACCAATTTCTGAAACAATAGGATTTTGCTGATTAGAACTAAACCCGTTAGGCCCACTCCAATAATAACTGGAACCACTAGGGCCTGTTGAATGTAGTTGAGTGTCCTCATTATCACAGGACAATGGAACATTATAGGCTGTTGGATTGACAGTTACTCTAGCATCAGTAACCGTAAAACTCACTGTTTCTGCACATTCATACTCACTGCCCCATGGTCTAATTTCAACGGTATAAACTCCTGGCTCATTTGCTACTACCCAATTAGCATAACTTTGGACAGTACCCCCACAACAGGGCTTCCACCAACCATAAGCATATTCAGTAGTACTGCTAGGGTTCGCATACAAAAAGAGTTGATTATTATTACAATCAAGCACTCCTCCATTAGTGGCAGAAATAAAACCCGTAAAATCTGGGCAAGGGTTTGGTGGTGGCGGAATATAAGGCGGTGGCGGCGGCGTATAATCATTACAAGAAGTATCTAGATAGCTACCAGTTCCAGATTGATAAGCGCCGTTGCTGGGATAATATACTCCACCGCTGTAAGAGAAAGACATCCCAATTGGGGGCGTTCCTAAAGTTGGAGCATTACAAGATACATTTACAGACCCTCCGCATTCATCACTTGTCAATGTCCAAGTAGTAACCACCGTACTTGTAACAGTGTATTGTGCTTGGACAGAAAGCGTGAGAAACAAAGTCAATATAGCTAGAAATAGTTTCGAGCTTTTTATATATTTGCAATTATAGTTCATATTTTATAAATTATCATTGGTGTTTTAATAGAAAGTTTATTTTAGCTGAATGCTTCGAATTTTCGATTCTTTTAATTTAATAA
>JAHDBT010000299.1 GCA_020630215.1 Bacteroidota bacterium | reverse complement strand
ATGCTTTTTCGGATGCTTATACACGCAATATTTTACGCCAAGTAGCCTCCATTGATTTACTAGCACCAGGTGCACCAGCTTACTCCTTATTAGATACGCCTTTAGCCAATTTTATTGTCAATATCTACGTGTGTCCATCAAGCCCAGGCACAAGTAATACCACCTATTTTAACCGAGATGCCGCCCTAGAAATCATAGCCTACACCGCCAACGATTTCTGCCCTAATCCCGAAAAAATCACCCTAGAAATAGCCATCACCGCCCAACAACAATTATCTATTCCAGCAGGTACACCCATTAGTTTTTACTACAACAATCCAGCAACATTTGGTGCCACTTATTTAACCACCTCCTTCGTCCCTTGCGCCATTGCTGCAGGCACTAGTGATACCCTAAATTTCGATTTGCCAGTAAGCAGCCCCTCCAACATCTGGGCAGTCCTCAACGACGACGGCAGCCAATCACCGCCCATTGATTTTCCAATTACAGCGATTCCCGAAATCGTCTACATCAACAACATCGATAACATCAGCGTATGCACTGACTCTCTGCCAAGCGTATCCGTAAACAAGTACACTACAACCCCACAGCCCATCTGCGGCAACAGCATTTTCTACACCGTCGATGCCTGCAACATCAGCGACTTAGAAGCCACAGAAATCATCGTAACAGATGCCCCTCCAACAGGCTTTGAACTCCTTAGTACCAGCGTTGATTTAGCCAGTTGTGCAACAGGTAATTTAACAGAAGGATTCACCCTTCCCCCAAGCTGTTGCGTTTCTATCATTTACGAGTACGATGCAACAAATGCTTTAGATGGAAATTACGCTAACCAAGGCGTACAACTAACAGGCGCAGGCGGTCAAAACTTCTATAATTTTGATGGCAACAGCACCAATGCCGAAGATGTAATAATTGGCGAAGGAATAGATTGTGCTAGTACCACCGTACTGTTTACTAAAACGGTAAACACCACCACCATCTGCGAAGAAAGCTTTTTAAGTTACACCTACACCATCGACAACCAAACCAACGCCACCCTACAAAACTTAGCATTTATTGATATACTACCCGAACCAGCAATTTGGGCAGCCGAACCCTATTTGTTAAGTGGACTAAGCATCGCCACCAGCAACATCACCAACAGCCAAATAGCTGAATTTGCCATTGCCGAAATAGCTCCCGAAACCACCGCTGTTTTTGTAATGGATGTTTATCTAGGTACTTGGGAAACGGCTGGTATCTTAGAAAATACAGCAAGCCTAAGTGAGCTACCGCAGTTTGTAAATGATGGCGAAACTATTATTAGTGCCAGTAGCGAAGGGGTAGCGATTAATGCCCTGCCAACTATAAATGTAGACGATTTGATAGCCGTTAACACTGGAGAAGCCGTTCTATTAGAAGCCGAAATTACAGGAGATGTTGAGGTAGAATGGACAACTGCAGGTGATGGTATTTTAGAAAATCCTACCAATGCCACCACCAACTATATATTCGGACAACTAGATATTGTACAAGGCTATGTAACATTAGCAATAACCGCAACATCGCCCTGTGGGGAAGTACAAGCAATGGTACTTTTAGAAATTACTGTAATAGACTTCCTAGAAGAAACAACAATTCCTCAACAGCTTTTTTCACTAGTGCAATCTCCCTCCAAAAATCAATTGTTTTTGGAAACTACAGCGCAAATTAACACGCCCATTAATTACGCCATTTACAACACGCTAGGTCAGCAATTAAAACAGGGTAAACTCCTAGAGGTACAGCAAGCTATAGAGGTAAGCACATTGCCATCAGGAGTTTACTTTTTGGCAATTAGTAGCAAGGAAGGAGAGTGGGTTTTGCGGTGGGTGAAATAGGCTAGTGGCTCAAAACTTAGGTTTTGAGTTACTAGTGCTTTTTTGGGGTAGGTTGCATATTTAAATGAAGATAATTTTGGCTAAATGCTAGTATTTTTTATGAGATTTGATTGTTTATTTTTTAAGTGTGTAAAATAATGATTGATAGTATTTTATGTGCATTTTTGTTTTTGTTTAGCTGTGAAAAAAAAGCAAGTTTGAGAGGGTAAATAGCATTTTGTGTCTTTGCTGTTTTATGCTTATTTGTTTAAATTTGTAGGGAACTTAAATTGTTTGCTTTAAAAACCAAATTAATATGAATCGAAAATTAATGAGATTACTAGGCTTATTATTAGTAATCAGCAGCTTTGTTTTATTTGAACAATGCCGAGAAGACCAACAAACCTATTATATAGAAGATGCGCCCGTACTAGGCACAACCTATGTGCATGGTACTGTAGTAGATGAAAATCGAATTCCACTTGCAGGGGTACAAGTAAAAGATGTACACACTAATGTCGCTACTACAGATGCGAATGGCTATTTTGAAATTGAAAAAGCCGTTGTTATTCGTGGGCGACTTTTATTGGAAGCACAACAAAATGGCTACTTTGATAAAGGGTATGCCTTGGCTACTAATGAAGAACACACGACCCTGCAAATTATGATGAGCAGCAAAAATACCCAAATGGTGAATACGGCTTCGCCTGCGGTAATTGAAATGGAAGCTGCTAGTGTAGAACTGCCTAATAATGGTTTTGTAGATGCCAATGGTAATGCCTACACAGGCATGATGGAAGTTGCTTTTACGCATTACAACCCTACCGACGATTACTTTGAACTACTAATGCCTGGCGGTGATTTTGAAGGTGTAAGAGAAGATGGGGAAGAAGTACTACTCCTTTCTTATGGCGCAATGAGTGTAGAGCTATACGATGAAGCAGGCAACGAACTGCAACTAGCCGAAGGCGAAACTGCTACCCTGCGTTTTACAATACCTGATGATATGTTGGCGGATGCGCCTAGCACGATGCCGCTTTGGTATTTTGATGAAGAATTTGGTAGATGGATAGAGGAAGGTTTTGCCACTTTAACAGGCAACGAATACGTTGGTACGGTAAGTCATTTTTCGGATTGGAATTGTGATGACCCATTAGATGACAGAACTTGGCTAGAAGGACAAGTGGTAGATTGTACTGGCAATCCTGTACCTGGAATTGGCGTAACCGTTGGACCATTATTAGTATATACTAATGAGAATGGTAATTTTGGTACTAACGTAGCCCTAGGCTTTGAATTCGACGTTTATGTGGGCAGTGCCTACAATTTTGGCTTAAATAGTACCCCCATAAGTGTAGAAGCTTTTGGCGAAAATGAAGCCGTTAACTTAGGACAAATACCCATTCCTTGCCCTGCTTATATTAGTGGTACTATTACAGATTGTGCTGGTAATGCAGCAGCAGGAACCGTTGTTGCTACTTGGACAGGTAATACTAAAGTTCAATACAGTGAGGATGGTAATTTTACGATGGCAGTAGCCAATGATATAGCAGTAGATTTAATGGCTTCTGCTAATATTGAAGGTACTTTATTACTTGGAGAAGCCAGCATTACTTCCTCCTCAGCCGAAGAAGTAAGCCTAACAGAAGCGATTGCCTTGTGTGAGGAATTTAATATTGATTGCCCTGGGCTTGGTTTTCTTCGTGGTGGATTACCTATTGTTTTTGATGAAGCTAATTTGTCTTATACGGTAAGTGATTCCTATACTATTTTTGAAATTGAGGAGGAAATGGCAGAACGTTTAGCCATTAATATTACAGATGGTTCTCAAAGTTTACTATTAATCGTTCCAGATACAATAGTTAATACTTATAATATAGAAACAGATGGAACTTCGGTAGGTATAATACCTGCCATACTTGGTGGAGTTAATTTTGGCTTGATTTATAGTGCTAATGATTCAACGGTAAATATAGTAGGGACTTCAGGCATTATTAATTTAACCTCTTTTGGCCCTAATGATGTTGCAGGTACTTTTACGGCTGTTGCAGACAGCTCTTTTGTTGGCATTGCCGAAAATATAACACAAGGCACTTTTTGTCTGCCTTACAATCCATAAAAAATAATTTATTCTAATACCAAGGATGTTTAAATAAGAAAAGCCTGTTTGTTGAAAAACAAACAGGCTTTTTATGTGTGCTCACCATTCAACCATTCTCACCATTCAACTTGAGTACAGTCCAAAATCAATAATTGCTCGGAAACATATCTTTTTTGTACTTTTTTTTTAACTTATAAGGAATTAATTTTAGGGGGTAAACTAAATGATATGTATAACTATACTCAACCACATCAAGCAATGCACAAAACCTAATGAGGGCTAGTATAATTCTTAGCGGTATTGCTAGGAGGTGAAGATTGAACTTGCATATAGTTATAGGTCAGTATTTATTTTTTCGCCTTAAAAACTTAATCATGAAAACCTTAAAAACCAACTTTCTTTTTATTGTTTATTTAACGTGTTTCCTTTTACCTCAAAAAAAAATTGCACAAACTACATTTGGAACAGAACAAGTAATTAGTCTAGCAGCAGATGGAGCGAAATTCGTACATGCTGCCGATTTAAATAGTGATGGATATATAGATGCATTATCAGCCTCGGCCGCCGATAGTAAAATAGCCTGGTATGCCAATGATGGACTAGGAAATTTTGGCGAACAACAAATTATTTCTACCAGTATTAGTGAAGCATATGCCATTTATGCTGCCGATATAGATGGCGATGGAGACATGGATGTTTTATCGGCATCGTGGGGAGATGCTAAAATAGCTTGGTATGAAAATGATGGGCTAGGTAATTTTGGCGAACAACAGGTTATTACCACCAATGCCCTTGGTGCTATTAACGTTTATACCGCCGATATAGATAATGATGGAGATATAGATGTCTTATCCGCATCTAGGTTAGATGATAAAATAGCTTGGTATGAAAATGATGGAGTAGGGAATTTTGGCGAACAACAAATAATTACCACCAATGCCATTGGAGCAATTGGTGTTTATACTGCCGATATTGATAATGATGGTGATATGGATGTGCTATCTGCATCAGTCATTGATAATAAAATAGCTTGGTATGAAAATGATGGGGTAGGTAATTTTGGCGGACAACAAATTATTACCACCAATGCCATTAGTGCAAACTCCGTTCATGCTGCTGATTTGGATAGTGATGGCGATATGGATGTGTTATCAGCATCACTTGATGATGATAAAATAGCTTGGTATGAAAATGATGGAGTAGGCAATTTTGGTACACAACAAATAATTACCAGCAATGCAAACGGAGCCAAAGCGGTTTATACCGCTGACTTGGATAGGGATGGTTATACGGATGTGTTATCGGCATCGCTTAATGACTATAGAATAGCTTGGTATAAAAATGATGGACTAGGTAATTTTGGCGATCCGCAAACCATTACAACAGATGCTGCTGGAGCAAATGCCGTTTATGTTGCCAATATAGATAATGATGAAAATATAGATGTTTTATCCTCCTCTAGCTATGATGATAAAATAGCTTGGTACGAAAACTTATTGGGACTTAATGCAACTGTTTACGAAAATATTCCTCCTTGTATTGGTTTTAACAATGGTGCTTTAGAAATAGTGTTAAGTGGGCTAACCTATCCACCGTATACCTATGAGTGGAGCAGTACAGGTGGAGCAACTGGCAACGGCACTAGCACAACCGAAAATTTTAATCTTTACGATTTAGCCGCAGATACTTACGATATAACCATAATAAATGCCGAATTAGATACCGCCATAATTAGCAATCTTGAAATTATTGGTATTGCAGGCAGCTTTTTTGAAATTATAGATATTACAACTACCAATAGCAGCAACGGATTGTCTAATGGTTCTGTTGCGATAAGTATTGATGGCGGCATACCCGATTACACTTTTACTTGGTCGGGACCAACTAGTGGCAGCAATACAACTAGCAATCCTTCAGATAGTATTGTGTTTATGCCCGCAGGCACCTACAATATTATGATTACCGATGGACTAGGCAATCAGGAAACTACAACGGTAACCCTTTTAGACGAAACCGTTGCAGAAGAAGTTTGTAATAGTGTGATGGATATTGTTATTCTGAACGATGTTTCTGGTTCTGTAGATGGGACAGAATATAGCGAATCGCAAACGTTTTTTGTGGATATGGTAAATGCGTTTAACATTGGCATCAACCCAGATGAAAGTAGAGCAAGTATTATTGAATGGGCTAGTAACGGAGAACAAGAAATACGTATTCCTATGACT
The DNA here is from genome assembly GCA_020630215.1 of Bacteroidota bacterium. GTDB lineage: Bacteria > Bacteroidota > Bacteroidia > Chitinophagales > UBA2359 > JAHDBT01. The sequence goes on along the minus strand of JAHDBT010000299.1, from coordinate 2,708 downwards.
GGCGAAATAACAGCCTTACAAAATTATCCGTCTTATAACCGAGCTTTTGAAGGAGGAACGAATCCTCAAAGTGCCCTCACTTTTGGATATAATTACTTAGAAGAAGTAGCACGTCCAGATGCAATTAAAATATTGGTTTTAGCTACAGATGCTAGTGGTACACAGGTGAGTATGTCTTTAGTTGCCTTAGCAGAAGAATATAAAGCACAAGGTTATATGATTATAACCATTGCTATCGACGAAGCTTATACCAATGCGAATACTAGTAATATTTTGCAGCAAGTTGCTTCTTTTGACTTGCTTGCGCCAGGAGCTGCCGCTTATGCTTCTTTAGATGATGATTTGGCTAACTATATTGTAAATGTATATGTATGCGCTGCGGCTCCTGGTAGCAGCAATACGCTTTTTTTTTACCGAGATGGAATACTAGAAATTACGGGTTATACCACTAATGGCGATTGCCCAAATCCTACCTCCATTGAGCTAGAATGTACCATTACCGCCGAACAACAGTTCGCTTTGCCCGCAGGAACCCCCATCACTTTTTACTACAACAACCCCGAAACATTTGGCGCAACTCAACTCCTTAGCACTTATATTGCCTGTGCCGTTCAACCAGGTACTACCGAAGTCATTACTATAAACCTACCTGTTACCAATCCTGCCAATGTATGGGGCGTTTTAAACGACGATGGCAGCCAACTGCCTCCTATTTCTTTACCTATTACCAATATTGAGGAAATAATATATACCAACAATATCGACCAGCTAGAAATTTGTACTGATGCTATCCCAACTATTGCCGCCTCTAAATATACCCTTACTCCACAACCCATCTGCGATACTACGGTAATATACACCATTGATGTCTGCAATATTAGCAGTATAGATGCAACAGGTATTCAAATTATGGACGATGCGCCACTAGGTTTTGAACTGCTTAGTACTAGCATAAACAACAACGGCTGTGCGGTAGGAGATACCCTGTTTAATTTGCCCGTAGGCTGTTGCGTTTCTGTTACTTACCAATACGATGCCTCGGCTGCTGCACCTGGATTTTACAACAACCAAGATGCATTTATAACAGGACCCGACGGACAAGTATATATTGATTTTGAGGGAGAAAATACTTCCGCCGAAGATGTAACTATTGGAGAAGAAGTTATTTGCGATTCGGAAGTTGTTACCTTTACTAAAAGCATCAATACCACCCAACTTTGCGAAGAAAGCTTTGCAACTTACACGTTTGTTATCGACAACCAAACCAATGTGCCATTACAAGGATTATCCTTTGCAGATACCCTAGTTGCACCCATTATTTGGGCTGCCGAACCTTATTTTTTAGATGGATTGAGTATTAGCGCATCCAACATTACAGGTAGCAATATTGCCAGCTTTACCATTGCCCAAATTCCAGCAAATACTACCGCTACTTTTTATATGGATGTCTATTTAAATGCATGGCCAACATCAGGTACTTTTACCAATACAGCTACACTAGGCAACCTCCCCAATTTTGTAAATGGCAATGGAACCGACTTAACCGCTACTAGCGAAACACTTACCATTAATGCTGTACCCATTGTAACAAGCGAGCAATTATTAACGGTTTGCCAAAATGATTTAACCCTTGCTATTACAGCCAATATCGAAAATGGCAGCAACCCTGTATGGACCTCAAATGGCGATGGAAATTTTGCCAATGCCAATGAAGTAAACACGACCTACACCCTAGGACCTAATGAAGTAGTACAAGGCTACACCTCCTTAATTATTAGTGCCGAATCTACCTTACAAGGATGTGGAGAAGACCACGATACTTTGCACATTGAAATACTAGCAGCCCCACTAAGTCCAACCGTTTTGCAAAACCAATTTTTTATTTGCGAAGGCACCAATAATACCCAAGCCTTTACACTCGATATTCCCGACGGGCAGGCTGTAGCTTGGTACGCAGACAGTGATGCCAATACGCCCATTGCTTACGGCAGCGAGTTTGTTTTTGAAACAGCAGGCACCTATTACGCCAGTACTTTTACCATCAATAACATGGATACTTGCTACAGCGAATTAAGTGCAGCCATGCATATTATTACAAATGAGCTAACCACTAGTAACAGCGGCGATGTTACCATAAATGAAGGCGAATCTACGCCCATAATGGCAAGTTTAACAAGCAGTAACCCAAGTGCTTTGTACACCGTAAACTGGGATAATGCCGAAAGTTTAGACCAGCCCAATATCGAAAATCCTATTGCCAGCCCTAGTGTTACTACCAACTATACCGCCACTTTTCAAGATGAAAATAATTGCGAAGCAAGCACCAGCTTAACCGTATTTGTAACACCTATGGCTATTGATACGGTTGTAATAGAAGAGATAATACCTGATCCTCCTGTTATTGATCCAGTTATAGTAAACCCGCCAATTGCTACGGTTCCAAAAGTAGTACTACCCACTGCCTTTAGTCCTAATGGAGATGGTATTAATGACCTATTTGGCCCTGCAAAAACTTCTGACATCGAATCTAAAAGTTTAAGCATTTACAACCGTTGGGGGCAGTTATTGCATCATGATAATAGCACTAGTCCACAATGGGATGGCAGCTATAAAGGCAAACTACAAGAACTAGGCGTTTATGTTTACATTTACGAGTATCTCCATCCAACACTAGGTTTACAGCAGCTTAAAGGAAGTGTAACTTTGTT
>JAHDBT010000298.1:6589-8888 GCA_020630215.1 Bacteroidota bacterium | reverse complement strand
AATTTATTTTCCTGCTGACGATTAGGGCAGCTTGGATTTTAGGGCTTGTGGTGGTGTAACTGCTTTTGGAGTTTGGGTAAACTTAGGCACAACTACTTATTACCTTTTTGTTATAAACTATACACAATGCACAAAATTGATACACTTTTTATTACAAATTAGTTTTTAACTTAAATTATTAATCAGAAAAAATAATAGCTAAAACACACGTTATCAATTCTTTTGTAAAAATATATTGCGTTAATTTGCGTTTGTATAAGAACCTACTGCTGCTTTTGGCAAAATCATTGTACAGAGACTAGCAAACTAAATTACTACATTTATACCTCACTCTCTACTGTAAATTCCCTCCATTTTATGAAAAAGAGCATTGCTTACATTTTTCTATTGGCTTTTATGCTTATAAGCCTACAAAGCTGCGGTGTATTTAACAACATTAAAAAGAAAAGTAAATACGGCTATTCTCGCCCGCCCAAGGGACCTAATAAACCTCGGTTTGTTAAGAAAAAACCTAGCACGAAGTCTTCTAGTAAAAAGCAGGCTGCAAAAAAAACGCCGCCTAAGCCCAAGGTAATTGTTCGCAGCTATGAGGAACGAGGAAAACAAACCCGTCCGCATCCAAAAATAGAGAAAGACATCATTTACGATTCTTATGTAGATTCGACGGTTAAGTATACACTGCTTCGTGGATGGGAAGACCAATTTTATGCAACAGGTCTTGTACATAGCAAACGGCAATTTAACCTTCGCCCTTTCTCTGTACCTATTCCTAACGACCCGCATACACAACTAAACGCTATTACCTGTAAACCTGCTAATGGCTATGCGGGCTACTACGAAAAGGAAAAAGTGAACAAAGATTGTATTGTGCTGCATTTTACGGTAGGTAATATTAAAAGCGATATCGACATACTAACACGCCCTAGGAAAGGCTACACCAAATGGCGTTGTTCCGTTCCTTTTGTACTGGGTAGAACAGGACATATTTATCAACTTTTTGGTTCGTCTTACTGGTCGCATCACTTAGGGTCAGGGTCTATTGGCGGTAATGAGTATACTAGCAAAAAATCTATTGGCATCGAAATATCTAACTACGGCCCTTTAATAAAAGTAGGCAACCAACTAGAAACGGTTTATTCTCGCCCTAAGAAAGACCCTAGCTACACGGATGTATACTGCTCTATTTACGATACCGACCAATACATAGAACTCGACCAACCCTACCGAGGTTATAAATACTTTGCCAAATTTACCGACGAACAATACGAAAGCCTCATTGTTTTACTGCGCTACTTAACGGCTAAACACAACATTCCTCGTAACTTTATTAGCGAACAAAACCGCTACAAAGCCAACAGCAGCAATGCCCGATTTAAAGGAATTGTAAGCCATGTAAACTTTCGAGCTACTGGCAAATGGGATATTGGTCCTGCCTTTGATTGGGATAGGGTAATTCGTGGCGTACAGGCTTCTAATAGGGATTTTTTGACGGGGGAATGGTAGATGCAGGTATCTTTTTTGAATATCAAATAATAAATATCGAACACCGAAGGAGGAAGTTTACAGGCCTACGATTAAACTTTTCCTCTTTGCCTACCTCATAACTGCGTTTATTAATTTCCTATTTACTACTACAATACAAAAATATTTACATAACTTAGTGCCTTCATTTTTTTGTATGTAAATATGCAACTATGGGTATCAGTATTACCTTAATTATTGTTATTGCAACTTGCATTTCTTCTTACTTGGCATTTAACAATGCCGAACTAAAAGAAAAGTTAAGTTTTAGACCTTATGCTATACAACGGCAGCAAGAGTATCAACGCTTTTTAAGTGTAGGTTTTGTTCATGCCGATTTTATGCACTTGGCATTTAATATGTATGTGCTTTATACCTTTGGCGAACAAATAGAATTTGCTTTTAGCCAGTATTTTGGTCCTTTAGGTAACTTGTATTACTTGTTGTTATACTTTGGTGGTATGGTAATAGCAGGATTGCACGATTTTTATCAACATAAAGATCATTACGCTTACCATGCGGTAGGTGCTTCGGGAGCAGTTTCGGCAATTGTGTTTAGCTATATTTTATTAGCTCCTCTAGCAGGCTTAACCTTTATATTTTTTCCTTTTTTCTCTATTCCAGCAGTTATTTTAGGGGGAGCTTACCTAGCTTATTCTTGGTGGGCTGCCAATAATAGCAACGATAATATTGGGCATAATGCTCACTTTTGGGGAGCAGTGTATGGTTTTTTAATTACCATCGCTTTTCGCCCTGCATTTCTTGGTGAGTTTTTTGC
>JAHDBT010000298.1:0-6489 GCA_020630215.1 Bacteroidota bacterium | reverse complement strand
ACTCAACTTAATAGAATAGATTAACCGTATGATAATAGATCTGAGAAGTGACACGGTAACCAAACCGACCAAAGAGATGCGGAAAGCCATGATGAAGGCGGAAGTAGGCGATGATGTTTTTAATGAAGATCCGAGCGTGATTGAATTGGAAAACAAAGTTGCCGAAATGTTTAACATGGATGCCGCCCTGTTTTGCCCTTCGGGAACGATGGCCAACCAAATGGCCATTAAACTCAATACCAACCCCTTAGACGAAATTATTTGTCATGACCTGTCGCATATTAAGCATTACGAATTGGGTGGGCATGGTTTTCACTCAGGCGTAAGCCTTAAAACCTTTAGTGGCAACGAAGGACGATTAACTCCCGAAGACATTGTAAACAACATCAATCCCGATTACGATTGGAGCCCTATTACCAAATTGGTGTGGCTCGAAAATACTTGCAACAAAGCTGGCGGCACCTACTATACCTATGCCCAAATGGAAGCCATTACGCATGTGTGTAAAGAGCATCAGTTGCGTTTGCATTTGGATGGTGCACGTATATTTAATGCGCTAGTAGAACTAGATTTGGCTCCCAACCAAATAGGACGTTTATTTAATAGCATTAGCTTTTGTTTATCTAAAGGATTGGGTGCGCCTATTGGCTCTATGTTGGTAGGCAGCAAACAAATGATTCGGGATGCACGACGCTTGCGTAAAGCAATGGGCGGTGGTATGCGCCAAGTAGGATTTTTGGCAGCGGCAGGTATTTACGCACTAGATAATCATGTAGAACGCCTAAAGGAAGATCATCGTCGTGCTAGGGCTTTGGGGCAGGTAATATCTCAACAAAGCTTTATCGAAAAAATGTATCCTGTAGTAACCAACATCATTAAATTTGATGTTAAAGAACCACATACCGCCAATAGCATTCTAGCACAACTTGCCAATTATAATATTAAAGGTGGCGCACATGGCAAAAGTCAAATACGCCTAGTAACACACCTCGATTTTACAGATGCCATGCTTCAAAAAACCATTAAGGCTTTTGAGGAAATGAGCAGCGGTAAAGCTCCTAGTAAAAGACCTAAAAAGGCAGCTAAAAAAGAACCCAATATTAATTTTGGACGTTATAGCGATGCCTATAAATCGGATGCTCAATACGATAGTTTGGATGAGGCTATTAAGCTTTTTGATAAAAAAGAATACCTAGAAGCTTACCAACACTTTTTTGAGTATTTGCAAGATACTAACATGCAAAATGTTCATTTTGAGCGCAGCAATGGACACATCAATTTTGAGATTATACAGGGTTCTAAAAAAATACAAGGGCAGGCCAACAACGAGTATGTTAAAGCAGAAACAAGTGTGGTTAAAGCCAATAAGCTAGGCGTAAAGTTTATGCGTAAGCTCATGGAAATGAACTATGGGATGCACTACAACTCCTTTGCTTTGGATGATGAGAATGTAGTAAAACTAACTTTTACCACACAAGTAAGCGACGGTTCGCCCGAAAAGCTTTATTTTGCCCTTAAAGAAATGGGCATTTATGCCGATAAGCACGACGACTTATTGATTAATGAGTATGCTTCGTTAAAAGCGATTCAGAGCGCTCCTACTAGGAGTATTAATGATGCCGAAAAAACGGTTAAATTCAACTATATCCAACAATGGATAAAAGCGACTTTAACAGAGGTTGAAAACTTAGATACCAATATTTTTGCCAAAGGCATTTCGTATATGCTGCTCAATTTGGCCTATAAAATTGATTACCTCATTGTACCTCAATCGCTATTAGCCGAAATGGTTGAACGCATAGAGGTGCTGTACTTTAGCAATGACGGCGCAACTATTATTGAGAAAAATAGGCGCATGATTAGAGAGTTTGAAAAAGTGTTGGAATGGCCGCAAAAAAGAACACAAGAGGAAATGTATCAGGTAAAATCTACCTTTGGCGTAAGTGCGCGTGCTTTGCCCGTGCAAATAAAAACGCTTATTAAAGATTTACTAGAAGACTATGCCGTTTACCGAGACCAAAACAAACCTTTAATTGCCAATTCTATTTTAGAGTATATTACACAGTACAGCTTGTACCACTATGGATTGCCTAGCGTAATGCGTAGCTTATTCCATATTATTATTCGCTGTATTAATGCCGATTATTTTAAGGAATTAGGCTTTACCCCACTTTACTATCCTTCTAAAAAGGAATTGAATAAAAGTGCCATTAAAGCATTACTTGCCGATATTCAAACGGATGCTCAAAAGCAGTATCCTAAATTTAGACTAGGTATTAATCAGCTAAACTATAGCAAACTTAGAGATTTTATCTTAAATCTTTTTGTACAAATTATACAAGCTAATTTTGATACGCCACCTAAACAAATTAAGGACTAGTGGCACAACAACAAACCGTTTAACCATATAAGCCATAAAGCAATTCAACCATTTAGGAACTAACCGTTTAAAATATTCATGAAGCAAAACGACATTATAGAGTTATATAGAGATGTAGTGATACAAATTGCTACGCCACAAGGCGGAGGGACAGGGTTTTATGTAAAAAGTGCCAACCTTATTGTAACCAATCATCATGTGGTGGCGAATAATGCGGAGGTAGTAATAAGTGGCAAGCATATACCTCAACATGTAGCAACGGTATTATTTATTGACCCTGCTCACGATTTAGCATTTATTAAAGTGCCAGAAAATATTAAGTTGCCAACTATAAAAGTTAATCAGTTAGATAATTTGAAAGAGGGCGATGAAATTATGGCTATTGGGCATCCTTTTGGCTTAAAATATACTTCTACAAGTGGCATTGTTTCTAAGGCCAAACGGGTAACCTCTAACAACGATATTAACTATATACAAATTGATGCAGCTATTAACCCTGGAAATAGTGGCGGTCCATTGGTAAATGACCAAGGAGAAGTAGTTGGCGTAAATACCTTTATTATTAAAGGAGGCGATGGATTGGGTTTTGCACTTCCTGCTGTTTACATTAATCAATCGTTAAGCGATTACAAAGCTTTTTTTGGACAGCGTACCGAGCGTTGCAGTTCTTGTGCCAACTTAGTGCCGCAAGACCAAATGGGAAACGGAAAATCGTGTCCTAATTGCGGAGCCGACTTAGCCCTTGCCAATGAGGAAAAGTTTGAGCCTGTAGGCAAAGCAAAAATTATTGAAGAAATTATTGAAGAACTAGGTCACACCCCTAGCCTATCGCGCCGTTCGTACAACTCGTGGGAAATACAGCAAGGCAGTGCCACTATTGTAGTTGGCTATTACGACCAAGTGCGCTATATTGTAGGCGAGGCGCATTTATGTCGCCTACCTAAAAAAAATATTAAAGCAATTTACGAATATTTGCTGCGAGAAAATTACCAGATGCAAGAGCTAAATTTTAGTGTAAGCGAACAAGATATTATCTTATCGTTTATTATTTATGATAGCTATTTTACCAAAGTAACCGCCAGAGAAACTTTCAAGAAATTGATTACCAAAGCCGACCACTACGACGATATTTTAGTGGATGAATACGGTGCACTTTGGAAAAACATAGATGATGAGAAGTAGTTTTTTGGCGTAAGGTAGTGCATTTATTGTACCACAAATAAGCGTCCTACTTGCCCATTTTTTTGTTGACTACTAATGCTTAATAAATAAGCCCCTGCTGCTAATGTAGGCGTATTTAGCAACACCTCGTTTTTTCCAGCTTGAACCCCAATAGTTTGCTGATAGAGTAATTGCCCATTTAAATGAAAAATCTGTGCTTGAAGCGATTGTGAAAACATAGCTTGTAGGTGTGTTTGCACCTCTCCTTTTGTAGCATTTACCCCTAGTAATTGTATGCTATTAAACTGGGCAGCTACTTCCTCCACCCCTACCCAACTTACGTTTATTTCATAGCTTTCGCTTGTTAAGCTGGCACAATAAGCTCCGTTATTAATAACTGTTTGTAAATCGGTTAAATCGTTAATAGCTGCTATTGCTAGTATATCGTCTACTAGTAGCGAAATGCCATATAACTGATAAATTCCCATTAAATTGGTTCCGTCAAAAACACCATCCTCACTAGTAGCTACAATTTCGCCCAAATCATTCACCAAAATATATTGGTAAGTATACTCCCCCGCCATTTGAACATTGGAGGCGGTAAAAGCAATTTCCAGTTCGTTCTCATAAACTAAGGTATCGGGTTCATCTATCGCTCCTGCGTTGGCGAAACAAAAAAGCTCGGCACAGCCAAAAGAAGCATTGCCATTTCCTATCTTAGCAGTTATTACTCCGCAACTATCAGCATGGGCAATTACAATATTAACGTCCATTTCGTAGGGCAGGGTAAAGGTTAATGCACAGCCTGTAGTAGTAGCTACTACATTTTGGGAACTTGCATCTACTACACTTATAATGGCTTCCCAGTTTTCGGCATCATATCCATCGCAAAAAGAAAAAGCATAGGCTTGGTTACCAGGCACATCACTGATAAAATAAGATTCATTAGAGTATGTTTCTAGGTCGGGAGTAGCTATGCCCATTTCACAATCTAGGGGACTGGGTTCGTAGTTTTCAAAATCGCCCCAAGGTCCAGAAACCAAAGTAGCGCAATCACTATTTTCGATGCAGGTTAGTGTGGTCGAAAAATCACAAATACTTTCATTGTTTCTAACCATTATATTTATTAAAGAATCGGAATGATACGGACCCAAAATATAACTATCCGACTCATTTACGATGAGCAATGTGTCGCCGTCGGTAATGCTGTAATCTATTTCGGAGCTATCTATGGTTAAATCTATTGACACATAAAACTGATTATCTTCGCAATTACTAGCGGTTACCGTTACGTCCATAGTGCTACATATATATGCTTCAATAGTGCTTGTTGTTTGCACCACACATACTGCTTCGGCTAGGCTTTCTCCTATAAATGCAATTCCATAAATTTGGTAAGTCCCTGCTGCAAAAAAGGCTTCTCCATCTGCTTGTAAAATTTCGTAAAAATCAGCAAAAGTTACCATACTAGGATCGTCCATCCCCCAAAAAAAATAACTATTCGCAGTATTCTCTACTATCCATCCAATATTTACAGCACCAAAGGTATTAGGTACTCCGTCCAAAATTAGTTGTGCTGCTTGTGCGTCCTCCTCCGAACTAATCGAATAAGGTCCTAAATTTGCAGGAATAAGTCCAGCATTTAAGGCAGCACATAAATCTGCTCCATTGCAATAGTTGGCCAACAGCTCTGTTTGGTTACAAAAAAATTCTTCCTCAAAAATATTCATTTCTACTTCTGCTAATATTTCATAAGGTCCAAAGGTATAGGTTCCGGTGTCTGCAACCGTCATGGTATCTAAGCCATCGCTAATATATATTGGCAAATCGACATTAATGGTGCTAATAGCTGCCTCAATAAAAAATGCCTCCTCCACACAATCGGTTACTTGATAATCGACGCTTGCAATAGCTGGCAAAAACTGCACGGGGAAGGAAGTGCTTACATGCGTACAAGTTGGATTAAATACAATGGGAAAAATTTCGTCCTCTGTATCTATACTCGCATCGCCATATGCAACCGATGTAACAAAATAATTGCCTGCTGCTATTAACCCATTATTCTCAACACTAATCGTTACGGCAGGCAGTTCGTTGATGGTTAAGCCAAAATACCCTACCAGTCCTTCCTCTTCATTTAGGTTGGTTGTTTCCGAAATATCGGCAGTAGATAAAAGCCAAACATGTCCGCTTATACCTTCTTGTGGTAAAATAAGTCCTGCTGCTTCCCAATACAAAGCATCTCCAAAACAGGCAATTGTATCCCCTGCTATTATGCCTCCCGAAGCAAAGTTGCAAGTATCTATACATTCACTTTGTTGGTCTACTTCGCCACAAGCAAAAGTAACTTCACCATTGTCGTTGTCTAGTATACCTCCTCCACAATTACCAAATTCTGCTACCACCACAATTACATCTATTAAGGCATCTCCATCGGGTATGTTAAAGGTAACTTCGCAGCCCTCACTAGTAGCAATAATTACATCGGCTAAGGGCATTTTGTTTTCGCTATCGTATTGTGCTACGGTTAGTTGCGCTACCCAATTAATGGGGTCATATCCATTACAAGCACTAAAAACATATTGGGCATTGGGTGCTGCGGCTTTTATTAAATAAGCAACGTTTCCCCAAAGTGGTATGTCTACCTCTATTATCATACCGCAATCGTCAATACAAGGTGCATCGCCTATATCTTCCCAAGGTCCCGAATCGTATAAAAGACATTGGGCTTGTAGGGTGTAAATACCCAAAAAGATTGGCACAAAAAAACGAAGCAGCCAACAGCTCATCCGAAAAAATGGCAGTATTACTTTAAGTGTGATATTAAATTGCATAGTTACTAGGGTTGAATATTTTAGAGATTGAATCTTTTACAAATATACAAACATTTTTATGCTAAGTAACGTTTAAAAAATAAATCCGACAATTTGTACGTAGAGGTTTTGTGC
>JAHDBT010000297.1 GCA_020630215.1 Bacteroidota bacterium | reverse complement strand
ACTAAACAAAAAATTGCTTTTAGCAAAAATGGGTCAAGTAATGATAACACAGTAGCCTATACCAATGTTATTCCTACATTACAAGACTACCGACGCTAGGATAAAAAGAATCCCCTATATCTTTTTATCCTAGCGTCATTTTTTTTAAATACCTCTCCTAAACTTGTGTACATTGCTTATAGAATGTTATTTTTGCAAGCAATTTAATAAGCAGCCCCAAATTAATCCTTTAGGAATCAACCAAACATGCCCTATCAATTTCTCCATAGCTCTTTACTAGGCCATCCGCTAAAAAAAAGCCCTAGTAAACCCTACCAAATAATAGGTGGAGGAATTGCAGGTTTACTACTTGCTTACCAATTCCAAAAAAAAGGCATTCCCTTTACCCTCTACGAAAAAGAAGCACAAACAGGTGGTATTTTACAAACCCAACAAACACCCTACGGTATTGCCGAAGGTGCAGCCAATGGCGTATTATGGTCGCCCGCCTTCCAACAAATGGTTGCCGATATAGGGCTTACTCCCCAACTCATTCCGCCTAATAAAATCACCAAAAACCGCTACCTCCTTCGCAACAACGAACTACGCCGTTTTCCACTTCACTTTTCTGAAACCAGCAACGCACTCCTCAACTTATTTAAAACAAGTACGGCACCAACACCGCTAAATACCATACAAGATTTTGCCCATCAGCACCTCAACAAAGCCCTAGGGCAACAACTACTAGAACCTGGGCTAGGAGGCATATATGCCGCTAAATTAGAAGAATTGAGTTTTCCTGCGGTACTGCCTGCACTAGCAAAAATACAAGGCAATCATACTCGCTTAGGATTGGGTTTGTTAAAGCAAGCCTTTACAAGAACAGCTCGTGCTAAAGCTCCCAAACATTTAAAAGGAGGCTCGCTTAGTTTTAAAGGCGGTATGCAAACCCTTATTAATGGATTGGCGAATTACTTGCACAAAAACATAATATACAATACCGATGGTACACAATTAAACATCCACGATCCTAGGCAAACAAACATTTTGTGTTTGCCCGCTCATCAAGCAGCGCACTTTTTTCCTAATCATCCACTGGCGCATTTGTTAAAAGGCGTTTTTTATTCTCCTATAATTTCGGTAACTTTATTTTTTAAACAAGCCGATTTAACTAAATTTAAGCCTGGTTTTGGCTGCCTCATTCCTCGTAACGAAGGCTATACCATACTAGGCACGCTGTTTAACCATTGCATTTTTGAAGGACGAGTAAATCACCCAGAACATGCCAGCTTAACCTGCATTCTCCGTGATTTTGATGGACATTTAATGGCCAATAATAACCAACAACTCCTACAAATTGTACTAGCAGATTTAAAGCGATTACTAGGCCTAACCAACAAACCGCTACACCAAGTTGTTTATCGTTGGCACCAAGGCATTCCGCTTTATTCCCCTAAATTGTATGATGCTTGGTTTAAAATGCACCAGCACTTAAAAAAAGATTTTCCCAATGTGCGCTTGTTTGGTAACTACACAGGGCAAATCTCCATTCGTAAAATGTGCAACGAAACGGCTAAAATCTGTGCTGTTTTTTAGTTGGTGGGAGGGCTTGCACCTAAAAAATGTAAACCCCTTCAATAAACAGGTCAAAAATTGCCAGCATATAAAACTGACAGCGAAGCGGCCTGACTGCTAAATACCAAACAAAACCGTCAGCATATAAAACTGACCTTTGGCCACTAACTACTGGCCACTAAAAAAACATCAGCATAAAAACTGGCTACTAGCCACTTAAAAATAAATAATGACAGTAAAAACCAATTTTCCTCCTCAAAAGGATGCAACTAATATAGCGCACGAGAGTAGTGCTTTTCATGTAACTGGCGAAGCCGTGTATATTGACGATATGCTGATTAGCAATCAGTTATTACATGGGCATGTGTATACAAGTCCGCACGCACATGCTAAAATTTTACGCTACGATTTAAGCAAAGCCCAAGCTTTAGCAGGCGTACATGCTGTGCTTACTTACAAGGATATACCGGGGCATAATGATATGGCTCCAATTGTAAAAGATGAACCTGTATTGATAGAAGATACGGTTACTTTTGTAGGGCAAGCCATTTTTTTAATAGCTGCTGATAACGAGGAAATTGCACTAGCAGCCGCTGCATTAGTTGATATAGAGTATGAGTTGCTTCCAACCGTATTAAGCATTGAAGCTGCAATGGCAAAAGGCGAAAGCCAACTAATAGCACCCCCTAGAAAAATAGCCAACGGAGATGTAGCGAAAGGTTTTGCTGAAGCGACGCATATTTTGGAAGGCGATTTACATATTGGCGGCCAAGAACACTGGTATTTAGAAACCCAAGTTTGCCTATGTGTACCAGGCGAGGGAGACGAAATGAAAGCCTATAGTTCTACGCAACACCCTTCGGAAACGCAGGCTATTTTAGCAGAAGTTTTAGGCATTCCTAAAATGGAAGTAGAAGTGCAAACCCGACGTATGGGAGGTGCTTTTGGCGGTAAAGAAACACAAGCCAATCATACGGCAGCTTGGGCGGCATTGTTGGCTAAACACACCCAACGTCCTGTAAAAATACGTTTGTTTAGAGATGATGATCAGAAGATGACGGGCAAACGCCATCCGTATTATGCGACCTACAAAATAGGTTTTAACGAGCAAGGAAAAATTACCGCCTACGAAACCATCCTCAATTCGGATGCAGGCGCAGCAACCGACCTTACTATGGCTGTGCTAGAACGTGCCATGATGCATGCCGAAAACAGTTATTACATTCCGCACATCAACATTGTAGGCAATGCTTGGAAAACCAACTTGCCCTCTAACACTGCTTTCCGTGGTTTTGGTGGGCCACAAGGCGTAGCTGTTATAGAACAAGCCATAGATAGAATAGCTCGTTTTTTAAACAAAGATGCTGCTGAAATTCGCCTAGTAAATTTTTATGGGGAAGAAAGCGAGAACCTCACTCCTTATCAGCAATTAGTAGAAAACAACCGCTTGTCGATGATATGGGACGAGTTGCTAGCAAGTTCGGAGTATAAAGCTCGTAGAAAAGCCATTGATGATTATAATGCCCAACACGAATTTTATAAAAAAGGAATGGCAATTACGCCTATTAAATTTGGTATTTCTTTTACCACTTCCTTCCTTAATCAAGCAGGTGCATTGGTGCATGTATATAATGATGGAACGATTTTAAGCAATCATGGCGGTACAGAAATGGGGCAAGGTTTACATACTAAAATCAAACAAATTACCGCACTAGAGTTTGGCGTACATCCTGATAGAGTAAAGGTAAATGCAACGAATACGTCTAAAGTACCCAACACATCGGCAACTGCTGCATCGGCAGGAACGGACTTAAATGGGATGGCTGTAAAAAATGCAGTAGACAAACTTAAAAAACGCATTGCCGAAGCCATTGCCGAAAAATTTACGACCGACAACGAAGGCGATGCAAGTCTAGTAGAAAATATTGTTTTCCAAAACGATTGCTTGATAGACGAAGCACACCCCCAACGTAAAATTAGTTTTGAGGATGCTGTTATGCACAGTTACTTAAACCAAATAAGTTTAAGTGCTACTGGTTTTTACCGCACTCCCGATGTACATTTTGACAGAGAAAATGGCGTAGGAAAACCTTACCATTATTTTTCCTTTGGCATGGCTGTAAGCGAAGTTTTACTAGATACCCTAACTGGGCATCATACTCTTTTACGTGCCGATATTTTGCACGATGTAGGCGAAAGTTTAAATGCTAGGATAGATATAGGACAAGTAGAAGGAGCCTATATTCAAGGACTAGGATGGGTAACTACCGAAGAGTGTAAATGGGATGATAAAGGTAATTTATTAAACCACTCTCCTGATACTTACAAAATTCCAGGCATACAAGACATACCGAAAGATTTTAGAACCCATTTGTTACAAGGCGCACCAAATCCTAATACTATTAGGCGCAGCAAGGCAGTAGCCGAACCGCCGTTTATGTTGGCATTTTCGGCATGGTTGGCTATTAAGGATGCGATTTCGGCAGTAGGCAATCATGCACAGGAGCCAGCTTTTAGTTTGCCAGCAACTAATGAGGTTATTTTGTTGAGTGTGGAGGGGTTGAGGAGTACAGTATAAGCAACCTCCCAACAAAGCAAAGAATAGCCACAAAACATTAAGTAGAGCGAAGGGGAAAAAAGTACTAGGGCAAGTTTTTCTATTTAGCAGTACGAGCATTTACATCTACCCACTTAGATAAATACTGGGCAAGTGTTTCCATACTATTAGCAATGCGACTAACATTATTGTAATAAACAGCTTTAGAATATTGTTTATTGAAGCTTTCTAGTTCTTCTAATATTCCTTCTAAAGTACCATTCAGAGCCGTTGCACTTGCATCGTTAACACCAGCACTTCTAGCAGCATTATGACTAGCGTCGGGCATTGACTGTGGCTGCTTGGCGCTTGCCTCTTGTTTGGCAGTTGCTGCTGCTGTTGCACTCGTATCCAAATTAGGTGCAGTTTGATTAGGCCTGCCATTTTTGGCGGCCTTATTGTACCCATTTAAATTATGCCTTGGTAAGTCTACCTGTATAAAATCGGTTAACTCTACATTAAAGCAATTACTTAATTTAAGTAATAAGTCTACATTAGGCGTTGAAATGCCACGTTCGTAAGAAGCAATGTTTGCTCGGTTTGTTCCTACTTTTTGTGCTAGTTCGTTTTGGGTATAACCAGCCAATACTCGTAGAAAGCGCATGTTGGATGAGATAAAATTCATAGATGCGATGCTTAAAGGTTAATGCCACGGAAATCCTACAAATACAAAACTAAATAAACAAATGGCTAAATAAAATAACACAGAAGTGTAAACACACTACACATTATTACAAAAAAAACGTATAACCATCAGTTTAAAAAAGTTTTAAAATTCATTTTTATTCCTATGTGCATAAGTGATTGAATCAAATAAATTAATAAAGTAAAAATTGTACTCCCCATTTTCATTGTGCGAAATAAAATGACAATACATTTCTTTACTCTATCTTAAATTTACTAAAAATTATACAGATATGGAAATAAGACCTCCACAACAAAAGGCTTTAACGAATAATTCAAAGACTACTTAATGTTACATTTTTAGTAGATAGTATTTGCAAAAAACTAAAAACCAAGTAGTTAGAAAAAAAATAAGTAGTGATGCTTAATAAAAAAAAACATTTAAAAAAAAATCACCAAAAAAATCAACGTTTAAACAGCATTCGTTCTATTTTTAAGATATTTGTGCTATTAGCTTTATTTTAGCTTGCATAGATAAAAAAATTAAAATTATACCTGATGACTGTACAAAATGCCGAGGCAATTGCAAGGAATTATTATGGCTTGAATGCTAAAAGTAAAAAATTAGCGGGCTATGAAGATGAAAACTTTTTACTCACTACTGCTACTAAGGAACAATACATTTTAAAAATATCTAATTCAAGTACTAGTCATGCAACGATTAAAGGGCAAAACCACATTTTAAATCAATTACAAACAAATAAAACAGTAGCGGCTTGTTATCCCAAAGTCATTCCCTCT
Organism: Bacteroidota bacterium; assembly: GCA_020630215.1. GTDB lineage: Bacteria > Bacteroidota > Bacteroidia > Chitinophagales > UBA2359 > JAHDBT01. The sequence continues at coordinate 3,313 of JAHDBT010000297.1, read as the reverse complement.
TTGCAAAATACATTAATTGTTACCATTCCACCTTCCACAAATAATAAACAGCAAGTGCATGTTCGTCTCTTATCTTTTTTAAGGGGTGCTTTTTGGGGCGATATTCCTAAAGCAGCACAAAGCAATTCTTTTTTTAGCAATTTTGGCCGCTTCCTAGCTACTACCAATCAGGCTTTAGGTGCACTAAAAATTCCAGCCATACAACTACAAAAATCTCCTTGGGATTTACAGCATTATGCTCTCAATAAAAAATACGTCTCCTATATTTCTTCCCCTGCACAGCAAACATTGCTGCGCTACTTTTTTATGCAACTCGATAACGAGGTTGCTCCTAAAATGCAACATTTCCGCAAAAGCATTATTCATGGTGATGCCAACGATTGGAATGTGCTAGTAGATAAAAAAGCGGAAACCATTAGCGGCTTAATTGATTTTGGAGATGCCTGTTATACCCAAACTATTAACGAACTCGCTATTGCCCTAGCCTATGCACTAATGGGCCATGAAAATCCTATAGAAAAAGCCATTCCGCTAATAAAAGCTTATCACGAAGTGCTGCCTTTACTCCCCGAAGAGTTGGACGCATTGTACTATTTAATTGCTGCTCGTTTGTGTACAAGCGTATGCGGTGCGGCATATAATAAAACCCTTCGTCCTGATGATGCATACATTACCATTAGCGAAAAACCCGCTTGGGCATTGCTCGAAAAGTGGATAAGCATTAATCCTATTTATGCCGAAAATGCGTTTAGAAATGCTTGTAAAATTCCGCTTAATCCTAGAACAGCTAAAGCAATAATGCTGGAAGAGCGATTTCAACATATTAGCAAAAGCATGAGTGTTAGCTATTTAAAAGATGCGCCCATAAAAATGCACAAAGCCGCCCTACAATATATGTACGATGAGGAAGGAAATACTTATTTAGATGGGGTTAATAATATTTGTCATGTAGGACATTGCCATCCCCAGGTTGTAGCAGCAGGACAAGCACAAATGGCGAAATTAAATACCAATACTCGTTACCTCTATCCATCTCTTAACGAATACGCAGCTATGTTATGCGCTACTTTTCCTGCCCCCTTAAACAAAGTCTTTTTTGTAAATTCTGGTAGTGCCGCTACCGACCTCGCCGCACGTTTAGCACGCACACACACCCAAAGGCAACACCTCTTAGTAGTTGACCATGCTTACCATGGCAATACAACTGTTGGCATTGATTTAAGTCCTTATAAATACGAAGGGAAAGGCGGCCAAGGCAAAGCCAATTACATTTACAAAGCCCCTATTCCCGACACTTACCGAGGCAAATACAAACGCCATGATACCAACGCAGGAAAAAAATATGCCGCCGAAGTGCAACAACTCCTAGCGCAAGCCCAACAAAATAAACAGCCTATAGCCGCCTTTTTTTGTGAGTCGATATTAGGATGTGGCGGACAAGTACTATTACCCAACGACTATTTAAGCCATGTATACGCACATGTACGCAAGGCAGGCGGCATATGTGTAGCCGATGAGGTACAAGTAGGTTTTGGAAGAGTAGGTAGTCATTTTTGGGCTTTTGAATTACAAAACGTTATTCCTGATATTGTGGTGCTAGGCAAACCAATAGGAAACGGGCATCCGCTTGCCGCCGTAGTTACCACAACTGCCATTGCCGAATCGTTTGAAAATGGGATGGAATTTTTTAGTTCTTTTGGCGGTAATCCTGTTTCGTGCGAAATTGGGAAAGCGGTTTTAGAAGTGATTAAAAAAGATAAATTACAAGAAAACGCCCTAGCAGTAGGTAATTATTTACTAGCCGAATGCCACCGCTTAAAAGAAAAACATGCCTTAATTGGCGATGTAAGAGGGGCAGGTTTATTTTTAGGAATTGAATTAGTGAACAACCGAATAACACTAATTCCAGCCGCCAAAGAAGCCGAAGCTATTGTTAACTTAGTAAGGCAAGCAGGCATTTTTTTAAGTACCGATGGGCCTTACCATAATGTAATAAAATTTAAGCCTCCTTTAGTGTTTAACAAAACTAACGCTCAACAATTAATTAGCATTTTAGATAAAGCATTTGCACACATACATAGCTAGGAGATAAGTTAATTTTTGCCTAAAAAGTGTATTGTTGTACTATTTTTTGTTATCTTGTCAAGCGTTTAATATTAACAATTAAACAAAATTCCTCTCCCCAAACAAGATCCATTCTCTCACATTGAAACACATTAAAAAATAAACGTTTCATTAGATTCATCAATTACTTAAACCATGCAAAAATTCATCTTCTTGCTGTGTTTGCTTTTTGCAGGCACACTAACCTCGCTATATGCACAAACGCCCTTAGAAAATAACGGCTTCGAAAACTGGGATTATGACGACGGTGGCGACTATTACGAACCTAGCGGCTTTTGGGCTACCTTAAATTCTATTTCTAAAATTAGTGCCGATGCACCTGTTACCACTTTTAGAGAAACCGAAGATGTATATGCAGGTGATTATGCCGTGAAATTAGTGTCCGATATTTTCTTTGCGTTTCCTATTAGCGGCACTTTAGCAACTGGTAAATTTGCCGATGTAATTGTAGACCCTGTTGAAGCACTAGAAGTAGGACAACCTTTTAGCGACCGTCCCGTATCCTTTAGCGGCTTTTATAAATATTTTCCTGTTGATGGTGATTCGGCAGCGATTGTTACACAACTAACCAAATACGTAAACGGAACACAAGAACTCATAGGGCAAGCAGGCATTTACATTTACAACACAACCGATGAGTACACCGAGTTTGACATCGTTTTTGAATACTTCTCTGAAGAAACACCTGATAGTATTAGCACTATTTTTACCTCTAGCGCCAACGGTGCTAACTTTGAAGCAGGCATAGGCAGTACGCTGTATATTGACGAAGTAGCACTTGGCTATACCCCCTTACAAATACCTTTGCCTATTATGCCTGAAAATGCTATTAAAGTTTACCCAAATCCTGCCAGCAATTTTATTCAAGTAAACTATCCACAACTAAAATCTACTAGCCAAAACGAAATAAACATTTACAATAGCAATGGGCAGTGTATGCAAAGTTCTGCCCTTACAAATGCTACGAGTAGTGTTGATGTTGCCACATTGCCTAGCGGTTTATATTGGTATCAAATATGGGAAGAGAAATTATTAGTGGGAGGTGGTAAGTTTCAAATAAAGTAAACAATGTTACCCAAATAACCATTTAACCATACAACAATCAAATCACGTATTTAATATAACAATTTAACCACCTAGTGACTCAAACCCTAAGTTCTTGATGACCCAAGCCTTGTCTTTTTTTCCT
>JAHDBT010000296.1 GCA_020630215.1 Bacteroidota bacterium | reverse complement strand
GAACGCAGCCCCAATTATTAACCAAAAAACCATAAAAAAATGAAACCAACTATTTTAGTTCTTCTACTAAGCATTTTATTTTCCAACTTTGCCTTTGGGCAGGAAATAATAGAAACAAAAGCCAGTAAATTAAGAGATGAAGGAAACCTAAAACTGGCAATTGAAGAACATGCAAAGGTGTATGCAGAAGATGCGACTAACCGAACGAACACCTACAATTATGCCTGTGCTTTAGCTTTAGATAAACAAATTGATACTGCTTTCTATTATCTAAATGTGGCAACTGCACAAGACTCTACCGTGCAAGCACTTAATGACCCTGACTTTTATTTTTTAATTGAAGATGAAAGATGGGCTAAACTACAAGATAAATTAATTGAACGAGTGGAAGCCAAACATGGTAAATATGGTGACCTAGATTTAGCGAAGGAACTGTGGACAATGAAAGTTAAAGACCAAGCTTTTTACTACCACATAAAAACTGTAAGGAAAATTGCTGGAAATGATTCGCCCATTATTAAAGCATTGTGGGAATTGAAAAAGAAAATTAATGACGAAAACTTAAAAAGAATTACTGAAATTATTGATACCAAAGGCTGGCCTAAAAAATCGGTTGTGAAAGGAAATGCTGCGGGCACCGTATTTTTAGTTATTCAGCATTCGGATATAGAAACGCAAAAGAAGTATTTGCCCATGATGAAAGAAGCAGCGGAGAATGAGGAAGCAAGTTGGAGTTCCTTGGCATTGTTGATTGATAGGGTTAATTTGCGAGAAGGGAAAGAACAAATTTATGGTTCTCAAATATACCGAAATGATGATGACACGTTTTATGTAAAAGATTTAAAAGATCCAGAATATGTGAACCAGAGAAGAAAAGAAGTAGGACTTGGACCCATTGAAGATTATGTAAAACGCTGGGATATTAAATGGACGGTGGAACAGAAAGAGAAATAAAAAACAAGCTATTTCAGACATGTTTATCTAGGCTCAAAAAGTTTTTACATTAAGCCTTCTGGCTTGTAACAAAAGTATAAACCGCTTAGATAAACGTGTCTTATTTCAGTATACAAAAAAGCAAAACCTACCACGCACAATTATATTTTTCGAGAAAAACCCTTGCCTTTTAAAGTGATATACCTAAAAATAACTATATTTGGCCCTCAGGAACGAATAAATAATAACTTGAGCATTTCTATTTGTTCTTTTCCGCTTATGCGTCGTTGCAAATACTCGCAAGAGCGTTGCTATTACTGCGTTTTGCGCCTAGCCTAAGCGAAAAATAACGGTCTAGAAAGCGTCAACTTATTATTTAATCGTTCCTCCTTTTTAAAAGTGCCTTCCCAAAATAATATTACCCTCACCATTTTATTACGGAAATCAATTGAGTAGAGCAAATTATACTTATTCATATCTTAACTTAGAACAAGCTTTTGTTTTGGAGCAAGGAGGCGTAATCGAAAAGCCTGTTATTGCGTACAATACCTACGGTAAGCTAAACGAAAATAAAGATAATGTCATCTTTATTTGCCATGCCTTAACCGCCAACTCAGATGCCGACGATTGGTGGCATGGACTTTTTGGTAAAGGAGATATTTTTGACTGGGATAAACATTTTATCGTTTGTGTTAATAACTTAGGCTCGCCCTATGGTACAAGTTCCCCCAAACATATAGACCCCGCTACTAATGAAATTTATGGTTTAGATTTTCCTTTTTATACCATTAGAGATACCGCAAGACTGCACCTAAAATTATTGGAACATTTTAAGATCGATAAAATAAAACTTTTAATTGGCGGTTCTTGTGGCGGAAATATAGCCCAAGAAATTGCTTTTTCGCTAAAAGATAAAATCGACAACTTAGTGTTGTTGTGTTGCTCTTCACGGGAGGCTCCTTGGGTAATTGCCATACACGAAGCACAACGGTTGGTTTTAGAGGCAGACGATACGCTTTCCCATAAAACAGAGGATGCAGGAGCAAAAGCACTAAGGGCATGTCGAGGTACGGCTTTACCTTATTACCGTACCCAAAAATCTTTTAACATTCGGCAAAACGAAATCGACTTGAATATTATCGACAATTTTAGGGCTAGTAGCTACATCAACTATCAAGGAGAAAAATTTGTTAAGCGATTTAATGCACCCTGCTATTACACCTTGTTAAATGCTTTAGATACCCATAATATTGGCCGAAATAGGAATAGCATTGAAGACGCATTGGCGCAAATTAGTGCCAATACGGTAATCATTGGTTTTGAATCGGATTTACTGATTCCTGTAAAAGAACAGCAATTCTTGGCAAAACACATCCCTAATGCAGATTACTTTGAAATTAAATCCATTTATGGACATGATGCCTTTTTAATAGAACACGAACACATTAGAAAAGCAATACGAACAAAAATAAATTTATAACAAATAACCATAATCATAACATGAAAAAAGAAACTTTAGCTATACATGCTGGATATACATCCGAGCCGACTACGAAATCAGTAGCAGTACCTATTTATCAAACCGTAGCTTATGAGTTTGATAATGCCCAACATGGAGCCGATTTATTTAACTTGGCTGTACCAGGAAATATTTACAGCAGAATTATGAACCCAACCGTAGATGTGTTGGAACAACGAATGGCAGCCCTAGAAGGTGGAATTGCTGGATTGGTAGTGAGTGCAGGAAGTGCGGCGGTTAATTATGCCATTATTAACTTGGCAGAAGTAGGCGATAATATTGTTTCGACCCCACAATTATACGGCGGAACTTACACCCTTTTTGCACACATGCTTCCAAAAATGGGCATAGAAGTGCGTTTTGCCAAAAGCGATAGTGCAGAAGATTTAATGGCTTTAGTGGATGATAAAACCAAAGGCATTTACTGCGAAAGTATTGGCAACCCCGCAGGTAATATTTGCGATTTGGAAGCCATAGCAAAAGCAGCTCACGCTAAAGGCGTTCCTGTTATTTGTGATAATACCGTTGCTACACCTGCCATCATTAAACCTATTGATTATGGTGTTGACATCGTAGTACACTCCCTCACAAAATATGTTGGCGGACACGGTACAACAATAGGAGGTGTGATTGTAGATAGTGGTAATTTTGATTGGGCTAAACATGCCGATAGGTTTCCACAGTTCTCACAGCCAGAACCAAGTTATCATGGCGTAGTATATACCGAAGCAATGGGGGCAGCAGCCTATATTGCAAGAGCACGTACGGTAGCCTTGCGAAACACAGGAGCTTGTTTACCTGCCATGGCAGCATTTCAACTACTACAAGGCTTAGAAACCCTACCGCTTCGTATGGAACGACACTGCGATAATGCTTTAGCTGTTGCCAAATTTTTAGAAAGTAGCGAACAGGTAGCATGGGTGAGATATGGAGGTTTAAAGAGTAGTAAATACCATGACTTAGCACAAAAATATTGTGGCGGTAAACCTTCGTCTTTACTAACCTTTGGCATAAAAGGGGGCTATGAAAATGCCGTGAAATTTTATGACGCTTTGGGCTTATTTAAACGTTTGGTTAATATTGGCGATGCCAAATCTTTAGCTTGTCACCCTGCGAGTACCACACACCGTCAGTTAACAGAAGAAGAACAAACAAAGGCAGGAGTTACCCAAGATTTAATACGACTCTGTGTTGGAATAGAACACATCGACGATTTAAAAGCAGATTTAAGTCAAGCTTTTGGAGCTATTCAATCTTAAAGATTTATATTTGATATTAAATACTGTCTTTTAAGTAATCGACACCTTTCACAATATTTTTTTTTCGTTAGGCTAAGTGCAAAACGTAGGCAGTGCGAAAAAAAATATTAAAAGTGTGTCGATTATTTATAGGTGTATTGCACATGTAAAAACTTTAAAAAACAATGCTATATGGCAAAGCCAAGTGAATTTTTATATCCCATTTTAATAGATATTGAGGGAACGGTTGTAGACCTAAAAGAGGAATACACTTTTCTACAAGATAAAGATATTGAATGGTGCTATACCCAACTAAAAGATTTCTTTCGCAAAAAATCGGCTAATACAGCTAGTGAAACGCCCGAGCCAGAATCTACTTCTGATGCTAGGCAAGATTTATTAGATGAGATTTTAAACATTTTAGACGTGCGATTAGAAGGTGGTTTTGATAATCATTTATTAAACACGCCAGCTTATACAAATGGAGCGAAACTATCTTCAAACATTAACCAGGTTTATGTGGTGTGTTTTAATAACCTTATTAAATCGGTAAGGTTATGGCGAAAAAGCAAAGATAAGCCTTCCTACCTAGCACACATTAAAGCGCATCTTAATAGTTGATGAGCGAGGGATGCTCACTATACTCAAATGCGTTTGGTTTTCCGATTTTTGCTAAATGGCTAAACTGCTAGAATTGTTAAATTGTTTTTCATGCTGGCGATTTTTAATTGCTGTCCGTTAACAATCAGATATTAGTACAATTATTCGTATCAAATTTGATTTTAATTATTTTGATACTAGGCAAAAAAAAACTGAAAACCACTTGCATTTGAGTATAGTACAAGAACCCTTTCACTTAACTCAAAACTTCGCTTATTGAACGAAGCTGAAATGTTGATATTAGAAAGATTAAGTAAAAATACTTAACAAAAATATGATTAGGAACATACACAAAATCTAATGTGATTTAGTGTAAACCCTTCCTGCCAAATAATAGGATGAAATGAATAAGATATTATTATTAATGTTATTTTTATTTATGCTTATTGTTTCTTGCCGAAAAGATAATAAAGTAGAGTATATAAATAATTACTTGCATCTTTCGCATACTAGAACGGATGCGAATCCTGATATGGATAGTATTGTAGAAACAATTGACTATAGCAAATTTGATATGCTATGGCTTGGTGGAGACTTAGCTTCTGTAACATCAATAGATGACGGGACAATGATTTATGTGGATTCAATTTTTGATCTTGGAAATAGCAATACTTTGTGGTCGCTTGGGAATCATGATTACGGAGATATGAATAGAATCGAAACTTTTACCAACAGACCTCCATTTTATGCTGCTCACAAAGATGGTATAACGTTTATTGTATTGGATACGCAAGAGAGTGCTAGTAGCATTATTGGACTGCAAAAAGACTTGTTTGAAAGTGTGGTTGATACTATTGAGGAATCATCACATTTAGTTCTATTGCATCATAAATTAATTTGGATGTATGGCAATGCAGACTTAGAACCGCAAGCTGATACTATATCTAATGGAATATTGGGAGATTGTTCCTATTGCATAAATCCAAATAATTTCTATCCCGATATTTACCCTAAATTGCTAGATATAAAACAAAAAGGAATAGACGTGATTTGTATTGCTGGAGATATTGGAAAAAAAGAAAGTGAATTTGAATACCTAACACCCGAAGGAATCTATTTTTTAGCTTCGGGGGTTAAAGCAGGTGAATTAGATAACAAAGCATTGTTGTTTACGCATGACGTAACCAATAAAAGTTTATACTGGGAATATAAATTAACTAGTGATTTGGATGCTCAATAATTCTATTTTTTATGCAAGACTTTTCTGAAAAAAGCCTAGAAATAGTATACCTGATTTAATTTCGGTTAATGATTGAATACGCAGGTTTTTTATATGATAAAACATACCATTTCTTTTCTAAACGACCTTTTTACAGTGGATTCATGCAAATTTAGAACCTGTTTATCAAAGCGGTTTGCACTTTTAGGCACAAGCCTATCCTGTCTGCCCGGTTCAGCCTCCCGGCTGGAGCGTAACGAGCCTAAAGCCTCCCGGCTTGATGTTAACTACTTTTAAAGCCTAGATAAATAGGTCAAAATTTACTAGCAGAAACTATTCATTAACAAACACCAATCCCCCTTCCTCAACATCCACCAAAATACGTTGTTCCCTACTTACCTTATTACGCAACACCCGCATCGACAATTCATTAACAATCGCTTTTTGAATTAATCGCTTAATAGGGCGTGCACCATATTGTGGTTCGTAGCCTGCTTCAGCCAGCCAATCAATTGCGGCATCGCTTACTTGTAGCTGTATGCCGTTTTGTAGCGATTGCTTAATCAAAGCATTTACTTGTAGCTGAACAATTTCCCGTATTTGCGGCAACAATAATGGACGAAACATCACTATATCATCAATCCGATTTAAAAACTCTGGGCGGACATTTTGCTTTAATCGAGTGAGTACTTTTTCTTTGGTACTGGCAATAATAGCATTTACTTTTTCGGGGGTGATGTTGGCAAATTCCTTTTGGATAATGTCGGAACCAATGTTGGAGGTCATGATGACAATGGCGTTTTTAAAATTGGCGGTGCGACCTTTATTATCCGTCAATCGGCCATCGTCTAGTACTTGCAATAAAATGTTAAACACATCGGGATGCGCTTTTTCTATTTCGTCTAGTAAAACAACGGAGTAGGGTTTGCGGCGTACTGCTTCGGTTAGTTGTCCGCCTTCCTCGTAACCTACGTAACCTGGTGGTGAACCAATTAAACGAGATACCGCATGACGTTCCTGAAATTCGGACATGTCGATGCGGGTCATCATGTTTTCATCGTCAAACATAAAGGTAGCGAGGGCTTTCGAGAGTTCGGTTTTTCCTACGCCCGTAGTGCCTAAAAACAAGAAGGAACCAATAGGTCGGTTAGGGTCTTGAAAACCTGCACGGCTACGGCGAATGGCTTGTGCTACGGCGGTAATGCCTTCCTGTTGCCCAACAACCCGTTTAGCCAATTGTGCTTCTAGGTGAATCAGTTTTTCCCGTTCCCCTTGCATCATTCTGGTAACGGGTACGCCTGTCCATTTGCTCACTACCTCGGCAATCGCTTCCTGATCGACTTCCTGTTTTAACATCCGTTTATCTCCTAGGGCGTTGAGTTGTTCGTCTAATTTTTTAATGGCTTCCTCCGTAGCTTTAATGCTGCCATAACGTATTTCGGCCACCTTGCCATAGTCGCCTTCCCGTTCCAACTGTGCGGCTTCAATTTTGTAGCGTTCAATATCTTGCTTGCGGGCTTGTATTTGGTCGAGCAAATCTTTTTCGGCTTGCCAGCGGGCTTTTTGTTGATTTCGGGATTCGCTTAAATTGGCAATTTGTTCGTTAATAGCCGCCAATTTAGTATCGTCGGCTTCTCGTTTTATGGCTTCTCTGGCAATTTCTAGCTGCATCAATTCCCGTTGCACCTTGTCCAATTCTTCGGGCAACGAATCTATTTCTATACGTAAACGGGCGGCGGCTTCATCAATTAAATCAATGGCTTTATCGGGCAATTGCCGTTCTGTAATATAGCGGTTCGATAAGCTTACGGCAGCTAATATGGCATCGTCTTTTATTTTTACTTTGTGGTGCGTTTCATACCTATCTTTTAGTCCTCGCAAAATGGCAATGCTCGATTCCAAACTAGGTTCATCAATAAACACTTCCTGAAAACGACGCACTAGGGCTTTGTCTTTTTCAAAATATTTTTGGTACTCGTTTAAAGTCGTTGCGCCTACGGCACGCAGTTCGCCCCTAGCCAAAGCAGGTTTTAAAATGTTGGCGGCATCCATTGCCCCTTCCGCTGCGCCAGCCCCTACCAGCGTATGAATTTCGTCGATAAATAAAATGATGTTTCCATTGCTTTCGCTTACCTCGTTAATCACCGCTTTTAATCGTTCTTCAAATTCGCCACGGTATTTTGCGCCTGCCATTAATGCGCCCATATCCAAACCAAAAATGGTTTTCGATTGTAGGTTTTCTGGCACATCATTGTTTACAATTCTATAGGCAATTCCTTCAGCAATAGCCGTTTTTCCTACGCCAGGCTGCCCAATTAAAATAGGATTGTTTTTGGTTCTACGAGCTAAAATTTGCATCACTCGGCGTATCTCTTCATCTCGTCCAATAACAGGGTCGAGCTTGCCTTTTGCGGCTAGTTGATTTAAATTTTTGGCGTATTTTTCTAGCGCATGATAGGTCGCATCTGCATTTTGGTCGGTTACCTTATTGCCCTTCCGCAACGTGCGAATAGCGGCACGTAAATCGCTTGCTTGTATGCCTACACTTTTCATTATTTTGGAGGTCGCATCTTTTACTTCTACTAAAGCCAAAAACAGGTGTTCGAGGGAAACATAACTGTCGCCAAAGGAGGTAGCTAGTTTATTAGCCTCCATCATACAGCGGTTGTAATTGCCACTAGCATACTGTTCTTGCTTGCTGCTTACCTTGGGTAATTTATTAAGAGCTTCTTCTACTTTGCCCGTTAAAATAGCTTTATTGGCATTCATTTGCTTCAACAAAAAAGGCACTACATCCTTATCGGTTTCTAAAATACCTTTTAAAAGATGCAGCGTATCTACATCAGGATGCCCCCCATTAAAAGCAATCTGATTGGCTTTTTGTAAGGCATCCAAAGATTTATGGGTGAATTTATCTTGACTCATTATTTGTTTTTTGGTGTTGGGTGTTTAGGCTTCCTATTTTTCTGAAAAATAGTAGGTCTCTTTTGCACTTCCAATAGAATTGGTGTTTATGTATTTGCTAAAGGATAGTCAATTGTTATACCAGTCTAAAAAGTGCTAGATTTATCATGACATTTTGGCATATTTATTTTGAGTTGGGTAATTTTTTGTCAGAGAGGATTGAAAAGGACTGACAGATGAGTGCTAAAAATAAAATTTAAATGCCCACATCTTGTCCGCTAATGCCCATAAAATAAAAGAACAACAGATAACGAACAGGAAGAACAAGTGCTTAAAAATAAAAACACCTCTTAATAAATATATTGTTTATTAAAAGGTGTTTTTTATATAAAATACCCCGAAGGGTTAGGCTATTCAAAATGCTGCTCAAATTATGCGGCCATTTTGGGCTTATTGATACCTTTTAGTCTTGCTAGTTTTTTGA
>JAHDBT010000295.1 GCA_020630215.1 Bacteroidota bacterium | reverse complement strand
TGCGCCGAATATGAAGCTACCGACCCTATTGATTTAAATGTACTAACCAACAACAACAGTACTTACTATATCGTAGTAGATGGACAAAGTGGATCGGCAGGAGAGTTTTGTTTGGAGGTAGCAGATTGTACAACAATTGCAGAAGGAGATTTTTTATGTAATCCTATTACTTTTCCTACTTTATCTGGTTGTAATATTTCGGAAACAATAACAGGGATAGACAATACTTGTGCAACAACAGAAGCAGGCGAACTTAATAGTGTAGACCTTGTAGACCATACTGTATGGATTACTTTTGAGTGGTTGTCTAGCTATGCACAACTTTTATCTATTGATGCGATTAATATTAGCGTACCATTTACGGTATCTTTATATGGAAGCCCTGTAGGTGTCACCTGTGACTTTGATGACCTAGAAATTCTAGGTACTAGCAGTGTGTTTACTTTAGATTGTCAACTGCCAGCATACCCAATGTATTATATCCAAGTAAATGCTATGGGAGGACCAACAGGTGTTTTTGATTTAACTGTTTCTACGCAAGCATTTTGTAATGATGGCCCAACAGGAAATTTAAATGGTGATGCAACAATCTGTGCAGGCGATTGTGGAGACTTCTCTGTTGACTTAACTGGTACGCCTCCTTTTGATGTAATGTACTCGGATGATGGCGGTACAACTTCTAACACCTTGACTTTTTCTACAGATGGAACACAAACCATATCTGTATGCCCATCAGTTACTACTACCTATACCTTAATAGATGTAATTTCAGAAGGGTGTAGTGCTAGTACTATTGGAGGGAGTGCTACGGTAACCGTTAACTTACTCCCCGAAGCCACTCTTACTGCACTTAACGGACCAACTACTTGTGCCGAAAATGTTGTTTTAGAAGCTACCGCAGGGTTTAATAATTACGAGTGGTACGAGTGGAGTACATCAACGATTGTACAAACAGGAGCAAGTAATACCTACACCGCAACTACTAGCGACCTTTATTATCTAGTAGTAACCGATGGCAATAACTGCACAGGTGTTGTATCAGGTGAGGTGGTTACCATAAATCCATTACCACAACCAGCCATCAATATCACCTTCGGCAACCCCGAAGCCTGTGAAGATGCAGGCGGTATTCAAATAGATACTGCCCCAGGCTTTGCCAATTATGAATGGTATTTGGATGGCACATTCGTATTTCAATCAACAAGTGATAACACTTATACCGCTACCGTAACAGGCGATTATACGGTAGTAGTAACAGATGTGAATGGCTGTACAGGCACTTCGCTTTCCGAAACATTAACGATATATGCATTGCCCAATCCACTCATTACAGGCGAAACATTGGCATGCCCCAACCAAACTTATACTTACACCACCGATCAAACTTATGCAACAATTACATGGACAGCAATAGATGGAAACATTATTAGTGGACAAGGTACACAGACAGTAAGCATTGAATGGACAGACCCTGCTACATTGGGTGGGGCTTTAAACATCTCGGTAACAGATGACAATGGATGTATGGGAGGCAACACTGTAACGATAAGTTCAGGTAGTTGTGCGGCAGATTTAATTTTCACCTACCTTCCACAAGGCTGCCTAGAAGAAGGAGATGATTTTACCCTACAAGTTTGTGCCATAGATGCAGATGGAAATATTGATACCAGCTTTTCGGAAGATATTGACCTCTTATCAACAGCGTCTTCAACATCCATTCCATTAAGTGGTACTACTACCCAAACGCCAGTTAATGGTTGTGCTACTTTTACTGGTTTATCTTTTAATGGCAATGACCTACTTTTTATTGGCGGATCTTCATCTCCAGCAGGTCTTACTGTCTCTTCAGCAAACGCAGAACTCTTTTTTGAACCAGTAGATTCTTGCCCCGATGTTTTTATTAATGAAGTATCTGTAAATACAGGTACGCTTGAGGGGAGTGGTGCGGAATGGGTAGAGTTATATGGGCCAGCAGGCACAGATATTTCTTGTTGGGTGTTGGCAAGTAGTAGCGGCAGACAAATTACGATTCCTAATGGCACCACTATTCCGACTAATAAACATTTTACTATAGGCAACAATTCCCAAATTGAGTGTATTGAATGTGATTACCCTACTTATAGCTTTGACTTAGATTTGAATACTTGTAATTGTGCTACCAGTGAAGGTACTGGTGGATGTAATTCCGAAACGATAGGAGCATTAGCTAGTAATAATAGTGATGGCAACTTAAGCCTTTTTAATAATAATTCTATTACTGATCCCGAATATGCTTTAGTATGGGGTAATGGTGCTCAAGATTTTACTTTTTTAGCAGATAATACCTGTGGGAGTAGTCCTAATATTACTTATCAGGTTAATGGAATTAGTAATACTGATTACTATGATGTAGATTTACCTAGTGCTGCTAATGGATGTAATAGTTCTTTAGCTTGTATTAGCCTTACCAGTTGGGTTGAAGATTTTACTCCAACACCAGGAAGATTTAATCTCAATTCGGCTTATGTTTTAGATATAAATGGGCAAACTTATAATTTAGGTGTTATGTACAATATTGATGACGGCATTGCTAATTTACCTACTAGTATAACTTTATGTGGTAATGAAATTGGTAATGCAAATATAACAGCCTCTTTTACCCAACAAGATACCCAAAATTTAGATACGGATCCTACTATACACTATAGCGATAATAGCCGAGGCTCGTATTGGTATGTTGCAGAAGAAAATGTTTATCACAGTTTACTTACACCTTTAAGTACTTCTATAAGTAACAATACTACGCTAGAAATTCAAATTAGAGAATTGGGTTTTACGAGCGGTTCGTTTGATGCCATTAATTGTGTAAGTACTGGTGATGCTATGATACAAAACTGCATCCTAAACCACACCATCAATATCGATGTAACAACCATAACCGCCACCCCAACAACCCTAAGCAGTTGCGATACCGACGGCGACAGTACACCCGATACTCCTTTCAATTTAGCCGATGCCGATGCAGCTGTACTAGGCAGCCAAAATCCATCAACATACATGGTAACTTATTATGCCACGCAAGCAGATGCAGATGCTGGTGCAGGAGCTATTACGAGTAGTAGCGCATCAGGAATTGTAATAGCAAGAGTAGACGATTTAAATGGGTGCTATGCTACTGCTGAGGTAACTTTAGAGTTGACAACTGTGCCTAGTCCTGGATTAGATGGTACATTGGTTTCTTGTACTTTTTCTACCGCATTAACGGATGGCTTAGGCGGTACTTTTGATCCAGGTGGTACTTGGACAGGGCCAGATGGCAATGGAACAGATGATATTTTTGATGCTGCTACTGATGAGTATGGCGATTATATCTATACCATTTTAGGTACAGGCGATTGTGCTGATGCCTCTGCTACGGTAACAGTAGTCTCTTCAAGCTTAGACGGCAACCAATCAATAGACGAAATCGTAATTTGTTCTGGCACACCGCTTACTTTAAATAATGGTATGCTAGTAAACGGAACAGGAGATGAAACTATAGAATGGGCATACAGTGTTAATGACCCTGCTTTTGATCCCTATATTAATCCCGATGGCACCATTGCTGCTGATGATTTATTACCAGCTAATACCGATTGTACCCCAGTTACTTACTCAGTCGTAGCTTATTTATCAGATCCAGATAACGACTGTCGAAGTGTTTCCGATTGGTTTATGGTAACGGTTTATCCCGAAGTTACTTTTACAACTAACTCCGATGGCTGTAATATTGGTATTACGTATACGCCTGTATGTCCAGATTTTGAGGTTTCCTATTCAACAGATGGTACTACTTTTACACCTGGCGATATATACGCCGCAAGCCCAAGTGAATCAGGGAGCATTACGTTTCAAATCCAAAACCTAGACCCTAATGCGCCTAGTGGATGCCTTGTAAATAGTAACACTATCAACTACGATTGCGGTCAAGCTAATTTTATTTTTACCAAAACCGCTTCTACAGCCATTAATCCCGATGGTCAATTCCGTCTTGGAGAAGTATTTTCATACACCATAAACATAGAAAACAATGGCAGTGCGCCCTCTAATATCATGCTGTTTCAAGATACACCAGATGCCAATACAACTTTATTAGATGGAACGGTAACTACTACACAAGGAACAGTTATTATTGGTAATGGTACAGGTGATACTTCTATAGAAATTGATTTAGGTGTAATTGATGTGGCAAGTACGGCAGGGTCTATTACCATCACTTTTGAAGTGATGATAAATACCGATATTGTCGATGGCGTAAACATCATCAAAAATCAAGGCATTTTAATTGATAATGTGGATGGATTTGATGTCGCCCTAACAGATGACCCTAGCACGACTTCCCTACCCGATGACCCAACCTGTGTGCTTTTATGTAATACCAATACAGGCGATTTTGATGCGGCAGTTATTGCACCTCAAATTTGCGAAGGGGATGATATTAATGTAAGTGGTGCATGGATGGGCTTTTTTACTGCTAATAATGTGCAAAGCTATATTTTAACACAAGCAGATATTACCGACCCAACTATTGAATATGTTATAGATTTTATAAGCGAACCCAATACCGTTTTTAGCAGTCCTGCTGTTGGCGTGTATACAATTTATGCCATTAACTACGATAGCAATTACCCTCCTGATTTGCCTTTAGATATAGGTGCGCCAATTGGAGAAGTAGGAACTGTTGGTGGTTGTTTTGATTTAGATTTTACGGAGTTTGCCACTGTAACCGTTAACCCATCTCCAAGCATTAATATTGAGCCATTACCAAACCTATGTGAAGGTGGTGAATTGGATTTAAATACGTTAGTAACTAGCACAGCTATTACCTGTACTTGGTTCGATGATATGCCTGCTACTGGAAATATAATAACTGCTCCTATTACTGCTACAGATGCTGCCGAGTACTGGGTACTTTGTACAGATGTAAATACTACTTGCATCGATTCTACAAGCATCACCCTACAAACCTCTACCATCACCATTAACAACATTACCACCATCTGCGACCCCGTTTTAAATACTTACGAAGTGGAAGTCGCTTTTACAACTACCAATGAACCAAGCACGGATATTGTTTTTGTACTAGATGGCATAGACTATATTTTTGGACTAACTGGAGTTGATAATTATATTTACAGTATCATAGAATTGCCCCCAGATGGTGTTTCGCATACCTTGGATATTTACTTTGAGGATGGCAACCAAACCTGCTTGCAAGCCGAAATTTTTACTGCGCCTAGTACTTGTATTACTTGTACTGCCGATGCTGGAGATTTGGACTCTGAAATTATCCCTGCCCAAATTTGCGAAGGAGAAGACATAGATGTAAATGGCGCATGGGGAGGATTTTTGACCACGAACACCCAAACATATCTCCTCACACAACCAGATTTAACAGACCCTACTATAGAGTTTATCGTAGATTTTATAACTGTACCCAATACCATTTTTAGCACTCCTGCCATCGGCACGTATAATATTTATGCCATTAACTACGACCCTAATACGCCACCCGATTTGCCTATAGATATAGGCATCCCTGTTAACGAAATAGGAATTATTAGTGGTTGTTTTGATTTAGAATTGACGGAGTTTGCGCCAGTAACAGTTAATGCCTTGCCAGATGCCCTTGCCGACTACACACCCGTTTGCGAAGGCGAAGACTTAACACTAACAGAAAATGCAGGCGATGCGGCAACTTGGATTTGGTCGAGCGATGGCTCCGCTACTTTTGATGATGCCACTTCACAAAACCCAACCGCCAGTAATGTAATGCCTGGGGAAACCTTTTTTGTAACAGTTACAGATAATAATGGATGTACTGCAGTGCCCAGTACCAGTGTTACGTTTTTTCCATTGCCTACTGCCACAATTACTGCTACAGATGCAACTTGTGGGCAAGCAAATGGGGAAGCTACTACAATACCTGTTGGCGGTACTACACCATACGCTTATGTCTGGGATGCGATTGATGAAGTTACTGGCACCAATCAAACTACAGCAACCGCAACCGCATTAGCGGGAGGCACTTATAATGTAACTGTAACTGATAACAATGGTTGCACAATAACAACAAACGTAACCATCAGCAGTTCTACTGCACCAACCGCCACTTCCGCAACTTTAATCGAATGCGACACCGACGACAACGACTCCAACATAGATATGATGGCCGATTTTACCCTAACCAATGCCGACGCAGGCGTTGACCCTTCTGGAAGTAATATTGTAACTTATCACCAATCTCAATCCGAAGCAGATATAAATGCAAATCCATTAACTAGTCCTTATATAGCTACTGGTTTTACCGTTTTAATTGTTAGAGTAGAAGACCCTAGCACAGGCTGCTATGCCACCGAAGAAGTTTTCTTAGAAGTAAACAATTGTTTAGACTGCCCCGAATTAGTAGATATTAGCGATGCAAGTAGTTTATGTGATGTAGGAGTTAGCACCGAAATAACCAATTGGCAAACCCAAGTAGAAGCTATAGATGGCACAGGTGCAATGGTTAATACCCCTACTTTACCTACAATAGTAAATTTTATTTATTCGGCAAATAGTAACCTTACCATTACGGAGGTAATTGAAGGCATCGTAACACCAGCACCTAGCGGCATGTACGATGGCGATGGTTGCGAGGAAATAATACAAACATGGTACGCCTACGCCTTATGCGATATTACAGGCGATGGCAGTTCTGGCGATGATGATTTAACCTTAGTAGGTACTTACGAAATAATTTTTTATCCCCCAGCACAAATACCAACCATTACCCGCGATAACGATAATTGCGACTACAGCATTATTCCAGCATGTCAAGCAGATGCATTAAGCATAAGCACCCTAA
Organism: Bacteroidota bacterium; assembly: GCA_020630215.1. Taxonomy (GTDB): domain Bacteria; phylum Bacteroidota; class Bacteroidia; order Chitinophagales; family UBA2359; genus JAHDBT01. The sequence continues at coordinate 2,059 of JAHDBT010000295.1, read as the reverse complement.
CATCCGCAGCACCTGGCGAAGACCCACCTCCATTCGATGTAAGTGTAGAAACCCAAAATGGATGTATGGCTACCTTTACTCTCGATGCCGAAGCTTGTCCAGCACCAGATTGCACCGCTAGTGTAGGCACTTTCAATCCTGCAATGGGTACACATATAGACCTGTGCGAAGGAAGTGTAAATATTACAGGCAATGGGGAGGAAATACTTCCACCTGCGGCTACAGGCGGAACAGCACAACTAGGTTTTGCCCTATTCCAATGTACTCCTACAAATTTAACAGATATAGCTAACGACCCATGCTTTACAGGCTATTTTTTTCTAGGAAACGAGTTTTCTGCTACTGCGTTTCCAGATTATGCCAACCATAATTCCGCAGGCTTACCACCCGCTTTTGAAGCTTTACTAGGCACTACCTTCACTAGCGATAGTATATGGCTTATGCCCGTAACCTTAGATAATGGAATAAATACAGGCGAACCCAATGATATGATTTTAGTAGATAGCAATGGAGATAACTGCTATGAGTTAGGCACGCCCATTTCTATTTATTATGCACCTGTAGTTCGTCCTGATGTTTTAGTAGTTCCAGATTGTGAAGCCAATACACTTGCCATTACACTAAATGATGGTAGTGGAAATTATACGGTAGATGCAGGTACATTGTCAGTAGATGTAAGTACGGTAGCAGCTACAGAGAGTTTTACCATAGGTGGATTTACTTCCCCTAGCATAATAACTTATACATTAACACACGAAAGCGGATGTACTTTTAATTATAGCTTTAATTTTAATTGTGATCCATGCTTAGAGGAACTAATTTTTACAAGTATTCAGCCAACACCTATTAACAATACTTTTCCGCCTAATACAACCGTCGAATTTTGTTTTGAAATAACACAGTATACCAATATAAATGGGAATACGCTACATGGTATTATACCGCAATTTGGTGCTGCTTGGGATTTAACAACACTTACGCCTACATCAAATCCATTACCATCGGGAGGAACAGTGAGTGTTTCTGATTGGGTTTGGTTTGATGCAGGAACAGTATTATATAATACCAATAATACACCTATTAATTGGGATGGATGGTGGTACTTAACAACTAGTACACCTGGAGTGACTGATATTACTGATCTGGATCCAAATGATAGTTGGGGAGATGCAGGAGATAGTTGGCAGGCTTGTTTTTCTATACAAACGTTTAATAACGAAGTCTGTTTAACGGAACAAGATTTAACCCTTGGCATAAAAACCTATAGCGATAGCGAAACAGGTGCGTATAACATACTAGGCTGCATTGCCGATGAACCCATCACCCAAACCTACCAACTCTGCTGCAACCCCGAAATAGTTTACACCCCTTACAACCCTATATGCTTAGGGCAAAGCATTAATCTAAATACGAACATTTCCGTACCTGATGGAACAACACTTGCTTTTATAGATGCAGATGGCAACCCAATTACCGACCCAAGCAATTATACGCCTACAACCCCAGGTTTCCATTTAATTACTGCACAAGCTACTAATGATTGTGGTAGCTCGGCTAATACAGAATTTGAAATAGAAGTACTAGAAGGCATTACCGAATCTTTAGACATTACCTGCGAATCAACCGCTAATTCCATTACCTTTTGTTGGAATGAGGTGGCAGGGTCTGCTAGTTACGAGTACTTCGTTTTATCAGGACAAACCGATCTTATCCAAATAAATGATACTTGTTTTATTGTAAATAGTCTAGTAGAAGGTGAGCAAGTAGATGTGGAAGTATTAGCATTAAGCGGCAATGCTACTTGCACTGATGAGGTAGCAAACCAAACTTGTTTTGCTCAAAATTGCCCTTCCGTTTCTGTGGAGGTAAACTATGAGGACGATTCTCCTGTTTCACCTGTTTGCTTGGGGGAAACGACTGTTAATTTATATGCATCTGTCTCAGCTACTGAAGGTGTAGGAATGTGGTCAGGTTTAGGAATAGCTTCAAATGGCGATATAGATGTAAGCCTTGTATCAGCAGGTACAATAACCTATGCCTACACTTATCAAACACCAGA
>JAHDBT010000294.1:4791-8942 GCA_020630215.1 Bacteroidota bacterium | reverse complement strand
TTGAAAAATATAATTAAATTTCTTGGTGGACTTTATTTTTTTCATTTCACTTAATTAGATTTTTGCCAAAAAAAATAGGATTATTCCTTTTTTTGCTTTATCTTAGCTGTACCCATTTTCCATGTATATAAAGTTCATAACCCATGCAAATTGCAAATCCCATTTATGATGTGGTATTTCGTTACTTAATGGAAGATAACGAAATTGCCAAAATCATCATTAGTACTATTATTGGTGAACAGATAAGTAAATTAGTCTTTCAACCTACAGAACATCCTATTAAGGAAGGCGTACTCCTTACAGTAACTCGGATGGATTTTACAGCAACTATTAATACGCCTAATGGTAAAAAGCAAGTATTAATAGAGTTGCAAAGAGCAAAATACTATTTAGAGGTGATGCGTTTTCGTAACTACCTAGGCAAACAGTATCGCAATAAAACTAATAGCATTGAAAGAATTACTCCAAGAGGTAAAATCCGAATTGAAGGAATGCCTTTACTGCCGATATATATACTAGGTGAAAAGCTCACAAAAGATAAAATTCCGGTGTTGCGAGTAAAACGGCAGTATGTAGATGTAGCAACTAATAAAACTTGTTACTTTCAACATCCTTTTATAGAAGGCTTAACCCACGAAGCTATTTTTATACAGGTGCCGCATCTGCCTGCTAATAAACGCACGAAGCTGGAGAGATTGTTAAACATATTTAATCAAAAAAACATGGGCGATAATAAACATACCCTAAACATTGATGAATCAGAATTTCCACAGGAATTTAGAAAGATTATTCGCCGCTTAAAACAAGCTAAAGCCGATAAAAAAGTGGTAGAAGCAATGGAAAAAGAAGACGATTTCCTTAATATGTTGTTGCATGTAGAAAAAGAACGTGACTTAGCTGCTCAGATAGCAGGTGAAAATGCCCAAAAAGTAGCACAGGAAACTAAACGAGCTGATGAAAATGCTTATAAAGCTGCAGCAGCAACTAAACGAGCTGAGGAGGAATCTCTAAAAGCAGAAGTGAATGCAAAAAGAGCGGAAGAAAATGCAAAAAAAGCGGAGGAAAATGCAAAAAGAGCGGAGGAACAAACGCTAATAGCATTGCAAGAAAAAGAACGTTTAAAAAAAACGGCTTTAAATTTCTATCAAATGGGATTACCCATCGCCGATGTAGCTACTGCTACTGGTTTTAGTTTAGAAGAAGTGCAACAAATTATAGCGGAAAACGACGCTATTGCCTAAGATGTTTACAAATAATAACTACCCCTTCCTAGCTTCAATATCTTTCAATTCGCCTTTAGGAATGGCATTAATTAATTTTTGCGTATACGCTCTTTGTGGATGATTGTAAATTTCATCCGCAGGACCCATTTCTTCCACTTTTCCTTGGTTCATCACCACCATCCTATCACTCATAAATTTTACCACCGATAAATCGTGCGAAATAAAAATGTAGGTAAATTTAAATTTCTCCCGCAAATCAATCAATAAATTTAACACTTGCGCTTGTACCGATACATCTAGTGCCGAAACCGACTCATCGCAGATGATGAACTGTGGATTTAATGCTAAGGCACGAGCAATACAAATACGTTGCCGTTGCCCGCCTGAAAATTCGTGCGGATAGCGGTTAAAATGATCGGGCAACATATTGCAGGTTTCTAGGAGTTCAATTACTCGATCTTTGCGTTCATTATCGCTGCCTAAAATGCCGTGTACTTGCATGGGTTCCATAATGGCATTGCCAATGGTTAAACGTGGATTTAAGGAGGAATAAGGATCTTGAAAAATAATTTGCATTTCTTTTCGCAACTCTTTCATCTCTGCTTGCGGTAAATCAAGGATAGATTTGCCTTTGTAAATAACCTCGCCTTCTCTAGCAGGGGCTAGGCGCAAAAGCGTTCGTCCTAGCGTAGTTTTGCCACAGCCCGATTCGCCCACTAATCCCATAGTTTCCCCAGGATATACATTAAAACTTACATCATCAACCGCTTTTACCCAAGTCAATACTTTCCCAAAAAAGCTGCGTTTGGTAGGAAACCACGTTTTTAAATTCTTGATTTGTAATATGGGTTCTTGCTCTTTTAAATTAACAAGCCTATCAATAGTTTGTTGGGGGGTAATGGTTACCGATGCTATCATCTCTTCTATAGACGATACTTTCTCTATCATTTTACCATCCGCATCAAAACCCATAAAATCATCAACCGTAGGCAATTTGCTTAACCGTTTACCCAATGGCGGACGACAGGCTAACAATCCCTTAGTATAAGGATGCTGTGGATTCGCAAAAATATCAAGCACCGAGCCTTGTTCTACAATATTACCTTTGTACATTACAATTACCCTATCGGCAATTTCGGCAATCACCCCTAAATCGTGGGTAATAAAAATAACGGATGAGTCGATTTCCCGTTTCAAATCATCCATTAATTCTAGGATGGTTTTTTGCACGGTTACATCGAGTGCCGTTGTAGGTTCGTCGGCAATTAAAATATTAGGGTCGCACGACATGGCCATGGCAATCATGACCCTTTGCTTTTGTCCGCCCGATAATTGGTGTGGATAAGCATCAAAAATACGAGGAGGATCGGGCAGTTGTACTTTGTCGAATAATTCGAGGGTTAATTTTTTGGCTTCGGTTTTATTTACGTCTTTGTGTAGTAAAATGGCTTCGAGCACTTGGTCGCCACAAGTAAAAACGGGATTGAGCGAGGTCATCGGTTCTTGGAAAATCATGGCTACCTCATTGCCTCGGTATTTACGCATTTCGGCTTCTTCCAGTTTTGCCAAATCTACGGTGCTGCCATCAGGTCGGTGATACAAAATTTCGCCTCCAGCAATAAACCCTGGTGGGTTAGGAATTAAGCCCATAATAGAAAGTGAGGTAACCGATTTACCCGAACCCGATTCGCCTACAATGCCTACGGTTTCGCCTTTGCGAATGGTAAAGCTTACTTTGTTAACCGCCTTTACAATTCCTTCTTCGGTTCTAAAGTGAGTTTCTAAATCTTTAACTTCTAGTAGTATGTTGTTGCTATTGTCGCTCATGTTGTTTGTTTGTTCTTTTTTGGGTAAAAGCCAAATGTTGCTTTTATATGCAAGTGTTAAAAATAAGGGTATTTTTTGGATTATCAAATGGATAGCACAATTGTTTTTTATAGACAAAGTTTATGCACTTGTTTTTAGCTTGTTTATACGCTTCTTATAAAAAGTTATTCGATTTTAAAAATCTGGGGAACTACCACCCCAACTTTCATTGTTTTTATGTAAATTGCATGTCGGTAAATTTGTAGGTTTATTTTTAAAATCATTTCCCTTATGATGGAATTATTGTACGAAGCTTTTAATCCCGCTAATATTATTGTTAGCATTTTATTATGTACCATTTTATTGTACTGGTTATTTGTAATGCTCGGTGCTGTAGATGTGGACTTTTTAGATATTGATATAGACGTGGATGCGGATGTGGACGTAGATGTGGACGCAGATACAGACGTAGAAGCTGGTGGCGGAGGCTTTTTTATGTCGCTATTACAGTTTTTTAATTTGGGAGCCATGCCCTTTATGATTTTCATGAGCTTTTTACTACTGAGTATGTGGGTGTTTTCGATGGTGGTAAACCATTACCTCCCTAATACCAGTTTAGGATTTGGCTTAGTGCTACTACTCCCTAATTTTTTAGCCAGTTTATTTGTTACCAAAGCCATTACCCAACCTTTGGTTCCTTTCTTTAAAAGCATGAATACCCCTCATAAAGATGCCAATCTTATTGGTAAAATAGGCACCATGACCATTCCCGCTACCAATAACGGACTAGGACAAACAGAAATAAATGTTGACAACAAGTTTTTAAGTTTAAATGTAAAAGCCAAAGCAGGAGAAGATTTAAACAAAGGAACCAAAGTTGTTTTTATTGAACAGCCAGATGGAAAGGAGTATTATATTGTAACGGCGCTGAAGGAGGAGGAGTTGTAAAATTGTTAAACGGTTAAATTGCTAGTGTTGCTAAATTGTTTTGTCATGCTGACAATGATTTCGTTTTTTTGCAAACCCTTAAACGCAATCGTCAACCTATCAAGCATCTACAATAGTTCGTTATTCCTCGTAGAGAAAATTCATGAATTTTCTCTACCTCTCCGAACAAAAAAA
>JAHDBT010000294.1:0-4691 GCA_020630215.1 Bacteroidota bacterium | reverse complement strand
TTTTAAATGAATCCCTCATCGTCAGCAGGTAAATAAATCTTAAATTCTAAATTTTCGATCTTAAATCCTAAATAAATTCCTCCCCAACGTCAGCCTATCAAAAATAAAATATCAAAATTCCTCTCCCTTTCTGCTTACCTTTTCCTCCTATCTGCATTATCTAAGTGAAAGCAATTACAAAGCACCTATTTAAATTTTTTATTCACGGGAAAATACAGTACATCATGAAAACTTTATCAATCATTATCGTTTTAGCATTTACTTTAATCGCTACTACTTTTACTGCTTCTGCAAATAATCAAGAACAAGCAACAGTAGTTAGTGCTATTAGCAAAATTACAACAGCAGCAATATCTACACCTAGCCCTGCCGAACAATTAAGCAACAAATGGTGGTTTAGTACTACTAGCGCAAGTAACCATTACTTTTTTGCCGCAGACGGTACTTTACAAGAATCTAAAAATGCCGATTTAAGCGATGCTCAAACATTGGGTACTTGGGAATTAAGCAAAGATGGTAGCAGCATTGTTATTACCGATAAAACCAACGACTACCTTCCTACCTGCACCATTACTATACAAAAAATGGATACCAGTAACCTTCGTTTCGATTTTTTAGGAATTACTTTAAATTATAGCAACCAGGTACAATAAAAGGTTAAGCACTATTTAAACGGTGTAACGTTGCCGAACCGTCTGTATACCAAGTACCCTTTACCAAATACTATCTACAAAAAATACAAACCCTTAAATAGTTAATACCCATTAAAACATTTGTTTACCCAAACTTTACCATAGGTTTTTTAAAATAACTTATCTTTAACATCCGTTTAATTTTAAGCTATTGTTTTACCGGATGTTTTCTTTTCAAACAAAAAAGAAAATATCCAAAAACCTATTTATATGAAACCAAAAAAACAATTTTTAGGATCGTTTGTAATGAGCATGTTGCTATTAATGGTATTAGTGCCATTGCCTAATACAAAGGTGCAAGCGCAAAACGATTCGTTGATTTTAATTAACAGTCGTAAGATAGAAAAAAATCGGTACCGTAAAATAGAGGGGAGTCCTTATATTTTTAAAGAATGGAAGTACGGAACTGTTTTTAATAATCGGATGCAAGAAATAAAAGGGGCCTATATTAATTACAATGGTTACTCGCGTGAGTTTGAAGTACGTAAAGACAATGAATACATTGAATTAGATGATAGGCAATACTTTAAAGTAGATGTATACGATAGCCCTGAAATGGAGGAGGCAACTAAAATGGTTTTTTCCAGAGGTATTAACTCAGAGTATTACACCCGTTTTTATGAAGTATTATTTAATGGGAAAAAGGTAACCTTATTTAAAGAACACCGAAAAGTAGTTAGGGAGAGGGTGCAAAAAGATATGGCAGATGGAAAAAAAGTTAAAAGATTTACTTCCGAAACCAATTATTATTATTCGGTTGATGGAATAGTGAAACCTTTGAAGTTAAAAAAGAAAAACTTTTTCAATACTTTAAGCCACGAAAAATTATTGGAAAAATATATAAAAGACCACAAGCTAAAAATAAACAATGAAAAAGATTTAGCTAAGATTTTTAATTATTACGAAGCATTATTGTTGGTCGAATAAGAAAAAAAAATCCGTTTTCTATTTTTTAGAAAACGGATTTTTTTTGGAAATTTTGCCATGCTTATCCAAGCACTAAAAGTAGTTGACAGTAGCCGTCTAAGTACCAAGTACCAAATATGCTACACCTCAACTATCTTACTTTCCGTCCTTTTAATTTTTTATTCGATTGATCCAGCTTATCCATTTGCGATTGTTTAACTTTTAGGATAGGCGTACTTAAGGCCTGCACATAATAGTTTTTACCGCCATAGTCAACAGAATCGTTTTTTACTTGTAAAACATACTCATTACCTTTAGGTTTAAAATACAAAAAGTTGTTGTTATCTGCCTGAAAAGCAACCCCTAACATATTGTCTTCCGATTTTACACAAACACCAGGCGTTTCGGCTTTTATTTGTATCGTTTCTACAAGGGTGTTGCCCTTTTTTATAATTTTTCCGCCTTTTACCTGTGCTATATCCGAACTAACTTCCCGCTTCAATAAAATATCATCAGAATTGTAAAACTGTACCCGACGTAAATCTCCGTCCGATAAAATTTCTTGGGTTTGCGGCACAAAATCAGCGTATTTTGGCGAACAAGCCTGCAAGGAAAACAGCAGTCCTATGGCACTTATTAAATAAAAATAGTTGAATGCAAGAGCTTTACGCATTTTAAAATGATTTTAGTTTTATAATATGTGTAGTATGGTTTATTTCGGTATAGGTCCTTAATTATTGGTATTTAATTTTTTAGTAGCAGTGCTATCTATTTGCGTTTGCGTACTACTATTATTGGGTGCACTAATTAAGTTGTTTTGATTGGTAGTTGGGTTATTCTTTAGCGGATTATTTGGGAGACCATTGCCGTTTTGCTTATTACTAGGAGTAGGAGAGGGAGTACCTATATTACTAGGTGGTTTAGGAATTAGCACTTGTGTATCTTGTTGAGCTGCTAAAATACTATCTAAGCGGCTTAATTCCGAACGGTCAACGGCAATACCATCAATGAGCAGTTTATTGTCGTCGCTATAAGCAACCCGCCATCCTGTTGATTCTGCCATAAAGGTAATCATTTCAAACATATCGCCTGCTTGTTCGCGTGCCATAGGAATTAATTTACTTCTTAGGGCTTGCTGCCGAATAGAATCTTTAGCGGCGGCATAAATTTTATTTAATTCTTCGGGACTAAAAGCGTTAAACATCCCATTTTCCAAATCGTAATAACTAATGTCCGAATCAATAGAAAGGATTTCGGGTTCGGGCCAGTTTTGTAGAATAACGATTTTATTGGTTTCATCGTATTCTATTTTTAAACTATCCATATTATAGCCTACCGAAACTCGTCCTTTTATTTTTACCAAAGCTCTTTTTCGCAAACCATACACATCCCAGCCATAGTAATCTTTATAGTCTACTATATCGGCAAATTCGCCTTCTACTACCACCATTTTATATACTTTTTGTATTTTTTCTAGCACCACATCCGATTTTGTTTCTACGTGCTGCGGAATTTCTACAAAGGCCGTTGTATTATAGGTATACATAATAACAGCTCCTAGTAGGATGCCCATAAAGGCAATAAAAATGGCTAACATGATACTGCGTGTCATAAGAAAAGTACTTTAGGTTAGGCACTATATAAATAGTATAAACTTACCAGCATGGTAATTATTTGTTACAAAGTACTAGTAAAAAATGGAAAAAGCCAATAGTTTTATTGATTTTAACCCATAAAAAAATGCCGACTCAAATATGGTCGGCACGTTCTGTTGTGAAAGGAAGTAATGTAAGTTCACAAATAATATTTAAAACAGAGAAAAAGAAGGTGTCAAAAATATTCATTGCTTCCAATCAGCCCGTATTGTTATTACTTGTTTTTTTTAACTACCCGTATTGGAAGGGAGTAATACAGACCTTGTTCTACCAGTTCTATAACCCCTTAAATCTCTACGAAGACTTTTTAATTTAGGAGCTTTTCCCATTTGATTAGGAAACTCGTTGTGGTTGGTATAAACTTTTAGTTGCGAGCTTGTAGTAGCACTAATATAAAAAGCTCCCCTTTCTACAAAAGCTAATATTTCTTTACGGATATTAGCCCGATATAAAGCATTGTAAAGCGCAATAGCATCGATTTTGCTAACCGTTTGTCGTTCTTTTTTGGTGTAGCTGCCTCGCCAATATACAGCCGCATCATTATTAGCGGAGCCTGACAAGGGAGGAGTGTTAGCGTTATTTGGCAAGGATATATCAGGAGACACAAGGTTGGTTCCTAGTGGTTTCCATCCATTTCTAAGGGCTTGTGTTAGGATGTTAAACCACTCTTGTTTACTTAATCTTATATAATGAGTTGTTAGGGCATTCACTAATAAATAATCTGATTTCATAGTACGGCGTTAGAGAAATGAATAATCTTATTTTTCATAAAAAGTATGACCTCTGAACAACGTTTTGTTGTGTTAAAAACAAAAAAGGTTATTAAATTTCATACTGGGGTCGAGTAAAAAATAGGGTAACTGTTTGGATGCCTTAATGTAATAGAACGTAAGTTTGAGTGAAAAAAACAATTGGTTGCGCTTTCTGTTGCTTATCGAACAAATTTTATACCATGTTTTTGTCAAAAGCTAGAATACAGGTTTTGCAAAACTTGACTAGGTGTTTTTTTACATTCCTAGGAGAAATTTATGCAAATAATTGTTTTTCAAGGAGATAGGTAGTATATCCTTTAGGATGTAAAGGAAATTTAGTGTCGTGAAAAAATACACAGAAATGTCCATTTTCTACTACAAACAAGATGAAGCATAGCTAACCTGACAAAGTTTATTGCCCTAATAATGAGTGATTTATAAAATAGAGAAGATCGTAAAAAATAAGTAAGGAATGCCGTTTAGGAGAAGCGTAAAAAAAAATAACTTTTTTAAGGAAAAAAAATGCTATTTGTTATACAAAAAAAATAGTAGGAGGTTTTTTGTCTGTTTTGTAGTCAAGCATTGTGGTGTTTTTGATGCAGTTGAACTGCTTAGTAAACTACTTCCATTTATGGCATGTTTCATTCACAATAAATTTTACTTGACACTTCGAGAAATCTACTAAG
>JAHDBT010000293.1 GCA_020630215.1 Bacteroidota bacterium | reverse complement strand
TTAGTTAACCACATTGAGTATTGAAAATGAATGGACTAAGTAAGTATTATATCCGAAAGATAATTAACTGCTTTTCTTCGGAGATGACTGCAACGGAAACTTCTCGAAAGTTAAAAATTAACAGAAATACGGTAAATAAGTATTACCGTATTATACGAGGAGCTATATCCAATTATCAGGAAATCCAACGTAAAATACAGCACGTTCCGCATGACGAACAGCATTATTATTTTAGTTGGCATAAAAATAAAGGTCTTATACATACTGTACAAGATGATACACTCGCATTTAAATTGTCTACAAATGTTGACAGGGTGTACATTGAAGTAGTAAGACTGGAAGATATTCCTGAAGATCAGATAAGCATGGATAACGACAGTGCTGATGAAAATCAGAACGGTGCAAATAACGGTTTAGGCCTCGATTTTGGCTTTAGCCCTACGCATCTTTACTATCGTAATGGCAAACAGCCTGATACAGCAACTCGTTTCTTTATGTATGCTAAAGAGAAGTTGACAAAATTTTATGGTGTTAAAGAAGAGTACACCTATCTTTATTTAAAAGAGCTTGAATTTAGGTTCAACAATCAAGATAAAGACTTAGGGAAACTCATCTGGAAGATTTTACCACATCACAGTGCGGAGTGGCTTAAAACAAGTAAACACCGTAGATAATTTTGCCTATGTAGTACTAATACATTAAATTCAGCAGCTAGTAATGCCAAGTAACTTGGTATTATAACAAAACATTAAATCTAACAATCATTCCTTATTTATAAGATTGATTGCTAAATTTAATGTTTTTTTTGTTTGTACAACTCGTATTTCCTTTAAAAACAAACCATATTTAACACTACTTACCTAGTGGTCTGTCAAGTCAATTATGTTAGTTGTTTTGGCGATTTTTGCTCCCTAGCGGCGTTGCAAATACTCGCCGTAGCTTAGGCTAGGCCTGCGTTTTGCGCCTTGCTAAGAAACAAAACTCACTCAAAAGCAACTTAACACTATTAACTTGACAAACCACTAGTAGCCAATAACAAAAAAACACCTCTCCCCTAAAAATTATTAACTTGCTAGTAACTCCAAATAGCAATTGCACAATAGCCATTTTTATGGTGACACATTTCTAGGAAATAGCCTCGACTTACTAGCAGTCAGTTCGATATTTTAAGTAAATTTACACCAATTTACGTACATTGGCATATCCGCTATAAAACATTTCAAATACTCGTTATATGATGAGCAAATATCTTTTTTTTTTACTCGTATATTTATCATTAATCACTCCTTTTTTTATGCAAAACCTACAAGCACAACAACACGACTGGGAAAACGAACAAGTTTTTGCCATTAACAAAGAAGCGCCTCATGCAGCAGCGTTTCCTTTTCAGGATTTTAAAAAAGCATTAAAAAACGATGTTAGCAATGCAGCCAATTACCTCCTACTAAGCGGCACTTGGAAGTTTAATTGGGTACGCAAGCCTGCCGACCGTCCTATTGATTTTTATAAAAACGATTTTAACACGCAAAAATGGGACGATATAAGCATCCCTAGTAACTGGGAATTGAAAGGGTATGGCTTTCCTATTTATTTGGATGTGGAATATCCTTTTCCTGCTAACTGGCCAAAAATTCCTAATGAGTACAATCCAGTAGGTTCTTATAAAAGAGCTTTTACGCTGCCTGACGATTGGCAAAATCAACAAATTTTCATCCATTTTGGCGCAGTCCGTTCGGCTTTTTATTTGTGGATAAATGGCGAAAAGGTGGGCTACAGTCAAGGCAGTAAAACACCTGCCGAGTTTGATGTGACAAAATATGTAAAACCAGGACAAAATACGGTGGCTGTTGAAGTATATCGCTGGAGTGATGGCAGTTATTTGGAAGACCAAGATATGTGGCGTTTAAGTGGTATTGACCGGGATGTTTACCTATATGCTACCCCCAAAATACACCTTAGAGATTTTTTTGTTACTGCAGATTTAGACGACAATTACGAAAACGGAGAACTTAATATTACTGCCAAAATTAAAAACTATCAACAAGCAACTGGCAATACGGAAATAGAAGTCCTAGCACAATTGCTGGATAATATGGATAAAAACGCAGCTTTTTCTAGCATGTCGTTGGCTAATTTACAAGCAAAAACCACCATTAGTGCTACAGAAGAAGTAAGTGTTAATTTACAACAGCCAATTCTAAATCCTAGAAAATGGACTGCTGAAACACCTAATTTGTATACCCTCTTACTTGTGCTAAAACAAGGAAAAAAAACGCTGGAAGTGTTTACTTGCAAAGTAGGTTTTAGAAAAATAGAGATTAAGGATGCTCAATTGCATGTTAATGGACAAGCGATTTATATTAAAGGAGTTAATAGGCACGAACACGATCCTATTGATGGGCATGTGGTTTACGAAGCAGGCATGATACAGGATATTGAATTGATGAAAAAAAACAATATCAATGCGGTGCGGTGTTCGCATTACCCCAATCATCCTAGATGGTATGAGTTGTGCGATGAATACGGCTTATATGTAGTAGACGAAGCCAATATAGAATCGCATGGACAAGAAATTTACAATGAGGAAAAATGCCTAGGTAATCAACCCGCATGGGAAGCGGCTCACCTCGACCGTATACAACGCATGTTTGAACGAGCTAAAAACCATCCGAGCATTATTACTTGGTCGCTAGGTAATGAAGCAGGTATGGGCAGTAATTTTGCCGCAGGATATAAATGGCTAAAGGCACAAGATGCTACTAGACCTGTACAGTACGAAATGGCGCAACGCACACCACATACTGACATACAAGCTCCTATGTACAGAAGCATTGAACGGATAGAAAAATATGCTACCGAAATAGGGAAACAACCGCTTATTTTATGCGAGTATGCACATGCAATGGGCAACAGTGTGGGCAATTTACAAGACTATTGGGACGTAATAGAAAAACACCCTTGTTTACAAGGCGGTTTTATATGGGATTGGGTGGATCAAACTTTTTTAATGGTTAATAAAAAGGAGGTTAATTACTGGGCTTATGGTGGTGATTTAAATTCGGGTTTACCCAGCGACTCTAACTTTTGCGCCAACGGATTGGTACAAGCAAACCGCCTAGCGCATCCACATTTAGAGGAAGTAAAAAAAGTGTACCAATACATTAAAATACGCCCTGCCGATTTAATCAGTCATACTTTAGAAATTGAAAATGGCTATGCTTTTACGCCCCTCTCCCATTTTACTTTTTCTTGGTTTATTGAAGGCAATGGCGTACAAATTGCCCAAGGCACTTTACCAGAACTCGCCCTTGCTCCTAACGAAAGCCAATCGGTATTAATAGATTTCCCGAATTTACCACAAGATGGCGGCATAGAATACTACCTAACCGTACAAGCACACAGCAAAAAATCGCTGCCATTTCCGCTAGTACCTGAAGGGCATTTATTAGCTTGGGAACAATTTAAGTTGCCTGTAGTACTAACAATTCCAAAAGCCAATAATGATAATCCGCCTTATGTGCCGTCTGTAAAAATTAAAAATCGTAAAAAGGATGTTTTGTGCATTAAGAATAAAAATATTGAGATACTGTTTAATCAAAAAACGGGGTTGCTGCAAGGTTGGAAGCATAAAGGTAAAACGATTATGCACGATGCGCTACGCCCCAACTTTTGGCGCGCTGCCACTGATAACGATTTAGGAAATGGGATGCCCGAACGTTGTGGTATTTGGCGCAACGCTGGGGAACAAATTGTGCAGGATATAAAAATAGAGCAACCTTACGATGCAGAAGTTAAAATTACCGTGCAAGCCAAAATTCCTGCCGATAACTCTACCCTAAAAACGGTTTACCGAATATGGGGCAACAGCCTAGTAACGGTAGATTACCTATTTAAACCTAGCAGCAGCAACCAGGAAAAACCCCTCCCCGAAATTCCTCGTATTGGCATGACGATGCAATTATCGGAAGACTTTAAGCAAGTAGAATGGTATGGTAGGGGTCCTCATGAAAGTTATGCCGACCGTAAAAGAAGTGCCGCCGTAGGTTTGTACAAAGGAAATATTAGTGAGCAATACCATGCCTATGTGCGCCCACAAGAAACAGGTAATAAAACAGATGTACGCTGGGTAAAATTAATAAACGAACAAGGAATGACGATGAAGGTGAGTGCCTATAAAAACCAATTTCTAAACATTAGCACTTTACCTTTTGCAAATACCGACTTGCAACATCCAGGAAAAGATGCGCCTAACCAACATGGCAGCGAAATACCACAGCGCAACTTTACGACCTTAAATATTGACCATGGCCAAATGGGCGTAGGTGGCGATAATAGCTGGGGCGCAAAACCGCACGATCAGTACTTACTGTTTCCTGATAAGGTGTATAGTTTTAGGTTTAAATTGGAAATTTTAGAGCCTAGAGTTCCCGTTAAACGTTAGTTAACAGCAAAAATGGGCTAAATGACAGAAAGAAATAGCATTTTTTCACACACATAAAAACACTTTAAATTACTGATAAACAATGACTTATCATTTAAACAGCTTCTGTTTTTCACTACAAATACAAAAAAATGTTTTTAGTGCTACAAAAAAAGTACTTTATCTTTGTGAGGTATTCATTAAAAAAAAGAATCATTAGGCTAATTTTTTTTTTTCAAAATCGAATCCACTATTTTTATAACTTATACGTTATAATTATAAAAGTAAGTTAGTGCCTTTGCACTATTATATTTTTTTTGTTTAAACTATTAAAACCATTTGAGTTATGAAACTTTCAAGAGTATTATTACAGGCTATTTTAGTTGGCGTTACAATAGGTGGCGCAGCGTCTTGTCAAGACGATATTGGCATTTTGATTGAAGAAGCACAAGCACAGCAAGCTGCTGCTGAAGAAGCTGAAGCAGAAGAAGTATTGGGGGAGAATGATGATAGAGGCGGCAACGGAGATGGTTTCTGCGGTGTTGGCGAGGAAGGTGTCATTGGTGGTGAAGGATATGATTGTGCTGCTTGTGGCATGGGATAAAATCCTAGTCTTTTAAACAAATATTCCTAAAAACCTACAAGTGGTTTGTCAAGTTATTCTTCCTTTTTTCTGTGTAAAAATGGTGGAAGCAAACTACTTATTATAGAACCCTATTTCTCACTTTTCACTAAAAAAAGCAAACCCATGAGCTTAATCGCTTTATGGATTTATTTTATATTGTTTAACCTTTAATTTTTTTTTAAGATGAAACTTTCAAGAGTATTATTACAGGCTATTTTAGTTGGCGTTACAATAGGTGGCGCAGCGTCTTGTCAAGACGATATTGGCATTTTGATTGAGGAAGCACAAGCACAGCAAGCTGCTGCTGAAGCCGAAGAGGATGATAAACGTGGCAACGGAAATGGTGTATGTGTTGTTGGCGAAGAAGGTCCCTTAGGTGGAGAAGGTTGCCCTGCTTGTGGCATGGGATAAAGTCCGAATCTTTTAATTAATTACGGTATTGTTTTTTACTGAATGAGTTCCTTTATTTCAAAAAACAATACCGTAATTTTTATATTATTACCCTCCACCATTAAACTGTTCAGCTTAAAATCATTTAACCTACCTTTCCAGAAAAAATCATGTCTAACAATAATATTTTATGCGCCCTTGCTTGTAATTTAGATACGCATATTTTACAAGCCGCCCTCCCCCTTTTCGCTTCCGAAAAAGTAGAAGCTATTGAATGGTCGTTTGATGCCCTTTTTAGGATTAAACAAAAACCCGATTGGTTTGTAGAATTGCTAAAAGTGTTTAGTAGTGCAAACAGGCTGGTGGGTCATGGTATTTATTTTTCCTTGTTTTCGGGCAAGTGGGTGAAGGAACAGGAGGAATGGTTGGCTCATTTAGCAAGCATTGCCAAAGAATATCCTTTCGACCATGTTACCGAACATTTTGGTTTTATGACGGGTGCCAACTTTCATCAAGGCGCACCTATTGGCATTCCTTATACCAAAAATACCTTGGCTATTGGCGTTGATCGCCTAAAGCGCATTCATCATGCTTGCGAATGCCCTGTTGGATTAGAAAATCTTGCCTTTTCTTACTCCCTGGAAGAAGTAGAAAAACACGGTGCGTTTTTAGACGAATTGGTCGAACCTGTTAATGGATTTATCATTTTAGACCTCCACAATTTTTATTGTCAATTGCATAATTTTAAAGTGGCTTACGAGGATTTAATTAACTTATATCCTTTGCATCGAGTGCGAGAAATACATATTTCGGGCGGTACTTGGGAGGATAGCAGGGTAAGACCTAACGAGCAAATTAGACGAGATACGCACGACGACGCTGTGCCTGAAGCCGTATTTGAATTGCTAGAAAAAACCATTCCTAAATGCCCCAATTTAAAATATGTGACACTAGAACAAATAGGGCTGGGTTTAAAAAGTGCGGCTAGTAAAAAACAGTTTCAACAAGATTTTTTAAAGCTTTGTACTGTTGTAGCACAGCAAAACCAACAACTCAACCAAAACATTACTCCTAATAATTTTATGCCTAGTGCTGCTACTCCTGCTCCAGCAAGCACACCGCTAGAAGATGTACAATTACACGAACAGCAACTCGCCTTATCTAAAATTTTAGAAACCGCCCCTACTTATCAGCAAGCACAAGTATTGTTGCAACAATCGAGTTTAGCCAATACTGCTTGGCAGGTAGAAGATTGGGATGCTGCTATGTTGGATACGGCAATGGAAATTGCACAGAAGTGGAAGGGAGGGTTTAAGTAATATTATTTTTATATTCCTCAATAACACGAAGCACTTCTACTGTTTCTATTTTTAAGGAAGCAGCTATAGTAGACAATTCTACCCCATTATTGTGAAAATTAATAATTACTTCTTTGTGCTGTTCGGCTAAGGCTTGTTTAACCGCTTTTTTAATAGCGAATGTTTTTTCTCCTATATAATCTTGCGCTCTCATGCCTGCATTAATATATGCATCATATTCTTTTTTTGTCCAATTGTGTTTTTCTGCTTCTTCATAAGCTGCTAAAAGTCCTTCATCATTAACATTTTCAGGAATTACTTCTAGCTTGTATGCTTTTTTTATAAAGTAGGTCCATTTATCAATAATTGTTACTAGTTCTGCTTCTTTTTTCTTAAACTTCGTCAACTCTATAAACCTAAAATTTAAATCATTAAAAGTACAGATTCCAGTTTCTTCATCAATTATTAAGTGTTTAGACAAATAATTAGTGCCAGGAAAAAAAACAAAATTTAAAATGCCAATAAAATAAACAGGTCTAAGCTTAGGATACTCATCTCCTCTATTAATTTGTCCAGCATATTCTTTGCAAGCATAATATTGTACTCTTTTAGCAAATCCCTCTTTCTCTGCTACTTGCATTTCTACAATAAAAGACCGTTCTAACTCATCGGTTGCCCTAACATCAATAATAGATGCTTTTTCGCCTCGAACGCTTGGTAATAAGGATGGGTCTAAAAAGGTAACCGTTTTAATTCTATCTAATCCTTCTAAACCCAATACCGCATTTAGAAAAGAAACAATAATCTTCTTTTTCTTTTCATTGCCAAATATTTTCCGAAAAGCGACATCGTTTTTTATATCTACAAATCTAAATTTTTCTTGCATTTTAATCAATTGTTGTTTTATACATTTAACACAGGAATACAATTTACTAATTTTTTGGCATATTTACTAATATTTATTGTTTTTTATGTTTGCCATATTGTTACATTAAATTTGTTTGTGCCTAAACCAATAATTAGAAAACTACTTCACCCCTTCATCCCAACTCTCAATAAAATGACAAACCACCTTTAGCAATTCCTCCAATCCTTCAGGATCTAAATTATCCAAGGTATCCATACGAGTGTGGTAAGTTGGGTCCAGATTATCGGCATCAATACCAATGATGCTCACGGCAGGAATGCCTCTAAGTGCAAAACTCATTCCGTCGGTTGCGCCCATTTTTAGGTTAGTAGTTGTGTAAGGTACTTTACTATTTTCAAAAGCCACCCCCATTTTTTGCACCAGCATTTCGGGATATTTTATCATCGGCATTAACTCGCCTTTTAGTAAGGTTAAATGTTCGGCATTTCTTATCGTATCAATATTAATTAAAATAGCATCCTCCGCTTTTAGTTCTTGCAAGTACTCTTTGGCATAAGCGGCCGAACCATTTAAGCCCGTTTCCTCACTCCCAAAACTTACTATTTTTAAACGAGTATGCTTTAAATTACTCATGCCTTTGGCGTAGGGGTCGGCAAAATATTTTCCTGTGGCTACACTTAGGGCTACACCTGTGAGGTTATCAATTGCACCATCTACCACTTGTTTGCCGTGCATATTAAAATAGGTAACCAACATAGGACTTAACAGCAACAACAAACCCCATATAGCATTGGCCCACATAGGCGGCGTACGGTACAAATCCCACTCCAATAACGATTTTTCGGGATTATAGTACATGCTCATTCCTAAAACAAAAGCAAATACGAGCATTTGTAATAAAATTAAAAAGCCACTTAATACGGTTAGCAATGCGCCCGTTTGTTTCCACTTATACCACCATTTAAATTCTCGCACACAATCCATATGTCCTGCCACTAAAATGGTAGAACGTACTTCTTCCATTGGGTCTAAAATGCCTACCACATTTAAGGAGGGGTATTTAGGAAAAAATGGGTCGAGCCAACCCCGATAAGTTACAAAATGTCCTAGTAAAAACACCACATTAAATACCGATAAAGCAAGGGCTAAAGGCAACCAAAACCAGTACAATAAAAGGTTAACCATATACAAAAAAGAAAACCATTTAAGCGAATAAAAACGAGATGTTAAAGGTGCGTTAAACTCCTGCACAAACACCTCTCTGCAAAAGGTTTCTAAACGTTCTTTTAAAAACAGTTGCGCCCCTCGTTCTTCTGGACTGCCTGCCAAGCGTCCACCAAA
>JAHDBT010000292.1:5682-8944 GCA_020630215.1 Bacteroidota bacterium | reverse complement strand
CGGAAGAACCAAGTGTGGTAATATTTACTACTGCTTCAAAGGTATCGCCATCAATACATTGGCTGCTAAAACTTACCATAGGAGGCGTACATACACAAGGGTCGTTGGTTAAGGTAACCTCAACACCACAAGTAGTACCACCTACACTTGTTACATCATTTTCGATGCTAAAAGTATAAGGGAAGCTCGTAATAGTTGCATCAAAAGAGTAGGTGTCGGTACCAGCATCGTAAGTTGCGGTAGCAGGGAATACATAATTAGAACTGGTAATTACGCCTGCTGCACCACCAGTAAGACCTATTAGGGAAACGGTGTACAAATTGGTGTCACCATCGGCACAAACAATATCGGCAGTGCCATAAGTAATATTGTCGAGTATGATGAATTCTGTAGGTTCACCATAGTCTTCACAAGTTGCATCAATATCGGGGAATAAGGATGGTTGTGTAGGTATTTCGAGCGATAATACCGTAGAACTACTTGCTGGAACGGTTCCAGAAGTACCTGATATAATCGCTACTTCATCTTCTGTAATAAGGGCACAACTATCGGCATCTACTGTAACGGTAAAATCTGGTAAGTCGAATGACAGATCGCCCGTACCTGTATTGGTAATATTAAGCGACCAAGTGCCATTAGGATTGCCATCAAATAATTCGGATAATTCTAAACAGGGTAAACCACCAATTACTGCTAAAAGACCAGGTGTTAATGCCACGCCTCCAGCTAATTCATTATTTACATTAAGTATAGAACCATCAGGAAATATCACTTCTAATGGGTCTAAAATCCAATCATCGCCTGCAATAGTAGGACATAATTGCCCCATTGGAATACAGTTTTGAAGGGTATCCCATGTGAAAGGAGGAACGGATATTGCGCCACCCGAAGGCATCGTAATGGTAATGCCAGCAGTTGTTCCTGCGGCAATTGTGCCACTTTCGCCACCAATAGGAGTAACTTGGTCTTCGGTAAGTTGTGTACAAGTTGCTGCTGATACAATTACATCAAATCCTGGTACATCAAAAGAAATATCTCCTGTACCCGTATTAGTAATGTCTATACTCCAGTTACCATTAGGGTCGCCTACAAATAAATCGGTTAGTTGTAAACAAGGTAAACCGCCAATTACTGCTAAAAGACCAGGTGTTAATGCTACGCCTCCAGCTAATTCATCATTCACATTTAGTTGCGAACCGTCAGGGAAGGTAACAATCATTGGGTTTATTTCCCAATCGGTACCATCAACTGTAGGGCATAGTTCGCCCATTGGCACACAGCCGCTTAATGTGTCCCATAAAATAGGAGGAGAAGGTTCGGTAGTGGGAGGAGGTTTAGAAATAAATGGAGTAGCATAGTAATAACCTGGTGTTAAGCTACAATCGTTAGTTAAGTCTAAACTATAATCTGCATTACCTTCGTAAACATTGCCCATGCCATCCGCAGCCGTAACACTTGCCTCATCTGTAACAGCACCTGTTGCTTGATCAGTAATAGCCCATGCAATAATGTAATCATCAGAGTTGGTAATATCTACAGTAGAGTTGGTAATGTTTATAGCATCATCGCAGCATAGTACATTATTGGCTAAAGCATCGCCAGCACCAGCATCACAAACTGCACAAAATACAGTGCCTGTTGCAGTAGCCGAACAACCCATATCATCTTGATAGGTTACGCTCCAAGAGTCTCCATTGGCTAATATATCGCCTGCCATATTAGAAGAAGAAGTAGCTAGTATATATCCTGCACCTGAACCACCTGTTGCGTTGCTTAAATCTATTTGTAAGCCTAAGTCGCAATTGTAAACAATTGTTGCGCCTGCTACTACATCGTAAGCAGTATACTCTAGCAAAGTACTCGTAGCACACCCCGTGGTATTATCCACTATTTCTGCATAGTATTGAACCGTTGTACCATCAGGGATTGGTTGATTTGCTGGGTTGTCATCTACAATAGGAATGCCATCCGAGTCCAGTAAAGTACCCGTATTATCTGCGCCTAAATACCAAGTAAAGGTAACATCATCAGGTGTAATGTTGGCTTCTAGTGCTGTTAAGTCAACAGGGTCAGCACCTGCACAAAATACGTTAGGGGTAGGTTGTGGGTCGGTTAAAGTTGGTAAAGGATTAATCGGATACATAAAGTTAACCGATGCAGAACAACCTGTGGCGGTTTCTGTAAATACTACATAATAGTTTTCTGTACCATCAGGTGTTTGTGCAGCAGGATCGTCATCGGCAGGCGTACCGTCTGCATCTAATAAAGTGCCACCTGCGTTTGGATCGCCTAGGTACCATGCAAAAGTGCCAGGGGTAACTGCTATATCAATTACTTGTGTTTCTAAGTCTACCAAGCTAATTTGTGTATCGGGACAAACTGCTACAGGAACAGGAACAGTTAAAGTTGGAGGAGGATTTACCCCAACTACCACACTTGTTTTAGCCGAACATCCTGTGATGCCATCTGTAAAAGTTACCCAATATTCATCCAAATTATTAGGGCTAACTAATATTTGACCACCACCAGGAACCAATTCATTTCCACCTGCGTCAGGATCGGCATCGTACCAATTCCAAGTGCCAGAATTGGCGTTTAAGTCGCTTTCTACACTTACTAAGTCTAACTGTTCGCCTTCGCATACAACAGGGTTAGCTGCTAGTAAAACAGGGTTAGAATTATAATTAGCCGAGAAGCAAATTTGATTGGCACAGCCAGTAGCATTGTCGGTAAATAAAACACAATATTGCTCGGAGCCTAATGGTGTTACACTAGCAGGTGTACTAAGCAATGCGCCTCCGCTGCTAGGGTCGCCAATATACCATTCGAAGGTACCTGTGGCACTGGTAATTTGACTTTCTGTTGCGGCAAAATCTACTGCTTCACCAGGGCAAACAGGGTCTAAAGTAGGCTCGGTTAAAGTTGGTAATGGTTGGGTATTATACACCACGCTTTGCGATAAACGGCAAGAAGCGTCATCGTTTAAAACGTATTCTACATAAAAAGTTTGTCCAGTAGTAGGAACAACAACTGATGGGTTTGCAATAGCTACACCACCATTTGCAGGGTCGCCATCATACCAAACATAGCTACCATTTGCTCCTACAGCAGCAGGGTTTAAATCAAATAGATTAACCGTTTCCCCTTCACAAATAGGTGCTGGGGCTGCTATTGCAGCGAGGGTAGTTTCTGGTAGTAAGGTTACACAAGTAGGTTTTCCATAAACAGGACAGTCGTTACATACAAAAGGGAAACTGATGTT
>JAHDBT010000292.1:0-5582 GCA_020630215.1 Bacteroidota bacterium | reverse complement strand
TAAAACTGGTATTCCCATTGGTCGTTGTAAACGATACAAATGGGGTAAAACAATAATCACCAGGAGGAAGCGAACTGCCATCGTTTGTAAATGTTTCAATAGGTGTAATCGTACCAGGAGGTGCGTAAGGGCCTAATGGGGAAGGCGTAACAGCATTGGCTAACATATTGTCGATACTCGGATAGGCGTTTGGTGGTTGATTGGTAATAATCATTCCAACTTCGTAACCTGCGGCTGTTGTTAATGCAGATAAGTTACTAATGTCGAATGAATCGCCCCAACAAACAACTTGGTCGGTACTAGTTGCATCGCCAGGATTTTCTATACAATCAGGACATTCAACGATGTAAGAACCAGTAGCTGCACAACTAGCAGGTGCGCCAGCAACAGAAACGGTATAGTTAACAGTTGTAGCAGCATCACCAGGATTTAAGTCTGTTGCACCACCTACATCAATCGTTAGTCCTCCACAATTATCGTTTGGAGTTACAACACATTGTGCGATGGTAAAATCTTTACCAAAAACAGGTACTGGGTAAACCATCACAGCGGCTGCATCTAAAGTAGTAGTTGTAGCAGCAGTACCATCATTTAAACAAGTAATTTCGGCAGAAAAGAGTTGTTCTTCCGCAACACAACGGTCGGCAGTAGTAAGCGTATGTGTATAAGTAGCACTTGTTCCACTTGATAAAGCCGTTCCATTTAAATACCATTGTACGCTGTAATCTACGCCATCTACACCGCCATCTGTATTAGCAACTAGGTTGATGGTGTTGCCTGCACATTCATCGGCAGGTAGGGCATCAATACTGGTTAGGTTAGGGCAAGCAAAACAGTTTTGTGTATGGAAACCTAGGTTTTGGTTACAGGAAGGGTCATCTGGATTAACGAGTTTGATATTGATAAGGTCTCCACTATCATAAGGTCCAAAAACGATTTGTCCAGTTGCGGTAATATTTTGAGCAGTACCTTGTGAAGGAATTAAATCAAAGGTTGTAGCATCGCCTAAATCAGTTACGTCAACCGTAATGGTAAATTGGTCGTTGCCATCACAAGTACTCGTTGTAATAGTGGTAGTTGCTAAGTTACAATTACTTAAACAGTTAATGGTTGGTGTTACTATTAAATCACAATTAGGAGCACCATTAGATACGATAAAAGTGGCGGTTGTTCCATTATCACCCGAAGTAAAAGTTTGGGTGTTGGTTGTCATCATGGCATCTATGGTAAAGTCGGCACAGAGGTCGGAGGTAACAATAATCGAACAATCGGGGTCTTGAATATTAGTCGTATTATCAATGCTAATTCCTGCGGGGTCGATAAAGGGATAAACGTTTACCGTCAGTTGGTCGCCATTAGTTGAGATAGTAGAACCATCATTGGTACAGGTTAAGCTCAAGGTATAATTAGCCATATCAATAGCACAAGTATTATTATCTAATAGTACGCTAGGATTTGGGTCGTTTTGATTAGAAGCATCAATGCCTGGACCTGCCCATGTGTAGGTTACGTTAGGTGCGCCAGGAGGGTCGAGTAATGCCGATAAAGTAAAGCTGCTGCCCGAACAGGCATCCGTTTCACTAGCGTCTAGGCCTAAGTAGGTTGGACATCCGCCAAAAACATTTATTTCTACAGGGTCGCCACAGAATAGGCTGGACGTAAAACTTTCGATAGTAAGGGTACTGGACACTACATTGTAGTTTAGCGTACCCGAACCAGTATTTTGTACAGTCAATGTCCACTCCCCACTAGGGTCGGAAGCAATACCAATAAAGCTTGCTGGTACTTGGTTACCAATGGTACTTAACAAACCAGGATCAATATTTCCTGTTGAAGTAGTACTTCCATCGGGATACTCAATAATTAAATTAATTTGATTGGTACCTGTTGCATAAATTTCTATTTCACCAGAAATTTGCGCACCTGTTTGGTAGCATACAGAAGGTACCGTAAACATTACTTGGTCTTCTTGTCCTGCTGCAACACTAGTGTTAGGAATGGTTGGAACCGTAAAGTTTTGATTCGGCACATTTAGTCCTGCAGGTAAACAAGGAGTAAACGATTGTACGCCAAGGTTGTTACAATCGAGGGCAAAGGAGGTCGCATTAGAACCCATTGTTCCGTTACTCCAGTTTATTTGATTGGCAAATCCTGATATAGGACTTGTTGCGGTAATATTGACCGTGCCTACAGGATTGTCGCAGGCAATTTCCCATTGTCCAGTAGTGGAATTATAGGTTGCTCCTGATACGGTAGCAGAGTCAATACACTGTGCCTGTAAGTTTTGCTGTTTGCCAGCAAAGCATATCAAGGCACAGAGAATAGCATAGGTTAATACTTTCTTCATAGAAGTTTGATTTATTTGGAAGATTGTTTAAGTTTTATATGTTTTTTTCATTAGATGATAAAGACAAAGTGATATTGCAATTATTCACCAAATCGTGTTTTGAGGCTTTTCTTTTTTTTATCAATATTTAATAACATATACAAATAGGAAGGAATTTGTTTTTTTTTTTTTTGGTAGAAAACTTTGTGCTATATGTTATGGTGTTTAAAATGCTTTAGCGCAAATAATTGATGTCTGGATAGGTTTTAACCAATTATTTTGTAATTTTAAGAACATTTTAACGTGGATCTTTAAAGATAACAACCAAGTGTTATTTTATAGAACACTATTCAAGATTTTTGGGTTTTGTGACAGAAATATGTGAAATAGATTTTAAATAATTAGATTAAAAGTAAAAGAATTATGAACATTAAATTTACTAGATTTTTATTCGTGGGAATATTTTTTTTGTTAATAATAGGTTATTTTTTTTCGGATAAGGTAGGTTCGCTTACTCTTAGGGATACAGCCCTAGCGAAGTCAGAAAAGGTAAAAAAGTCGTTACAAGGGGCAATGTCTATTAGCACTCGTAAAGATAAATTTGCTCGTTTTACTTACGAAAATAGAAAGTTGGTAAATCCGAGTACTGGAAAAGTGCCAGCTAATATTCGGCAGAAGGAATTAACTTTTGCTAAAAGCTTAAAATCTACTAATAAGCAAAGTGAAGGCGGCTTGGAGTGGAAGGAAAGAGGACCTTATAATATTGGTGGACGTACTAGAGCTTTAGCTATTGATGTAAGCAACGAAAATATATTATTGGCTGGAGGTATTAGCGGAGGCATTTGGCGTAGTGAAAATAGCGGTGCAGCTTGGAGCAAGATTTCTACCAACAATGAACATCAAGGGGTAACCTGTATTGCACAAGATACAAGAGCTGGTTATCAGGATACTTGGTTTTATGGTACTGGCGAAGCAAGGGGAAACTCGGCAAGTGGTGGTGGGGCTTATTATTTTGGGAATGGTTTATATAAATCGACCAATGGTGGTTTAAGTTGGGACCCCGTAAATAGCACTACCAGTAATACCCCACAAATTTTTGATGAGTATTTTGATATTATTTGGAATGTAGTAACAGACCCATCGGCAACAGGGGACACAGAGTTATATGTAGCAACCTATGGACGTGTTTGGCGCAGTGGTGATGGAGGGAATACTTGGACAGTTGAGCTTTCTACGTCTGGTTTGCAAGATGAGTCTTATTATGTAGATGTGGCGATTACTACTACTGGTGTTGTATATGCTACTTTGAGTAGTGAAGGGGGCGGAAAGGGTATTTGGCGTAGTGAGGATGGACAGTCTTGGACACAAATTATTCCTGATGATTTCCCAGCCGATTACGAAAGGGTAGTCATGGGCATTAATCCTTCTGATGAAAACGAAGTGTATTTTTTAGTTGCTTCTGTAACAGAAGAAATGGGAAAGGAAACATTTAACTTTAGAGGTGACTCAGAATGGAATGCTTTGTGGCGATACAATTATGTAAATGGAGATGGTGCTGGTAGTGGTGGTGAATGGGTAGATTTATCGGAAAATTTGCCTATTGGTCCTCACCAATTTGATGATTTAAATTTACAAGGGGGCTATGATATGTTGGTGCGTGTAAAACCTGATGAACCTAATGTTGTGTTTTTGGGGGGGACTAATTTATATCGTTCTGACGATGGTTTTACAACATCTAGCAATATTACTTTTTTAGGCGGTTATGCCGAAACAACCGAAACACCTTTGTTTGAATTATATCCGAATCAACATCCCGACCAACATGCTTTGGTATTTTTGCCTTCCGACCCTAATGTAATGATTTCGGGTAATGATGGAGGTATTTATCGAACCAATAACTGTATGAGTAATGCGGTAATATGGGAGTCGTTAAACAATGGTTATGTAACCACTCAATTTTATACCGTTGCTATTGATAAAGGTGCTCCTAACAATACGATTATTGGTGGTTTGCAAGATAATGGTACTCGCTATGTAACAACTACCGACCCAACTGCTACTTGGACGATGCCCTTTAATTATGATGGCGCTTATTGTGCAGTGCCTTCAGACAGAGATTACTTTGTAATGTCGGTACAATTGGGAAGAGTGGTGAAGATAAAAGTTGGGCCAGATGGTTTGATGACCGAATACACCAGAATTGATCCTAACACCGCTGTGCCTGATGATTACCTTTTTATTAATCCGTTACTGCTAGACCCTAATGATAATGCTCGGCTTTATTTATGTAATGGGCGAAAAGTTTTTGGTAATATAGATATTGACTATTTTCCTTATACCAATGCTTTTGATTCGACAGGTGTTAATTGGTACCAAGTATTGGATACCGTACCTTATAATGACCGAGTAATTACTGCCATGACTATTAGTACCGAACCTGCCAATATTATGTATGTGGGTACGAGTAGTAATTCGGTTTTTCGTTTAGATGATGTTACTTTACCGCTTACTGATTTTGATGAAATTAGTGGACCTGAATTTCCTGCTCAAGGCTATGTTAGCTGTGTAGCTGTTGATCCAAGAGATGCCAATAAAGTGTTTGTTGTTTTTTCTAATTATGAAGTTTACAGTCTGTTTTACTCCCCAGATGCAGGCGAAACCTGGGAGAAGTGTGCGGGTAATTTAGAACAAAATAATACAGGTTCTGGAAATGGTCCTTCTCTACGTTGGCTCAATATTTTACCAAAAGCTGATGGCGGCACAGAGTATTTCTTAGGAACAAGTATTGGCTTATATTATACAACCGAAATTGATGGTATAAACACTGAATGGACACAGCAAGGAGAAGAAAAGATTGGGGATATTGTAGTAGATATGATTGACAGCCGAGAAATAGATGACTTGGTAGTAGTCGCAACACATGGCAATGGAGTGTTTTCTGCCAATGCACCTCCCGATCCGCCTGTTGGAGTAGCAGAGAATTTACCTACAGATTTGGAAGCTTTAAAAGCTTATCCTAATCCAACTACTAACCATTTAAATATTACTTTTGAGTTGGTGAAAAGCACAAAGGTACGCCTAAGTATACAGGATGAATTAGGTAGAACTTTAGAAGTGGAAAATAATCAATTGTTAGCGGAAGGAGCACATCAATTTCAATTTGATGTGACGAAGTTACCAGCAGGTATTTATTATTACCGCCTAGAAACAGCCAATTTCAACATGATGAAATCTTTTGTAAAGCAATAGGATGATT
>JAHDBT010000291.1 GCA_020630215.1 Bacteroidota bacterium | reverse complement strand
TAGGCGCACCTACAGAAGTAGAAATGAAAGAAAAGAAAGACCGTGTGGATGATGCCTTACACGCTACTCGCGCGGCAGTAGAAGAAGGTATTGTGCCAGGTGGTGGTGTTGCTTATATCCGTGCTATTAAATCGTTAGATAAGCTAGAAGGGCTTAATGCAGACGAAAACACTGGTATTGCTATTATTAAGCGTGCTATTGAAGAGCCTTTACGTCAAATTTGCGCTAATGCAGGTTTAGAAGGTTCGGTAATTGTACAAAAAGTGAAAGACGGCAAAAAAGACTTCGGTTTTAATGCTCGTACCGAAACTTATGGCGACTTAATTAAGGAAGGCGTTATTGACCCTACTAAAGTAACTCGTGTAGCTTTAGAAAATGCAGCATCTATTGCAAGCATGTTATTAACTACCGAGTGCATCATTGTTGACAAGCCTAGCGAAGAAGCTCCGCACGCACATATGCCAGGCGGCGGAATGCCAGGTATGATGTAAGAGCGTAATTGCTTATACCTTTAAATGTTAAGAAATTGGTTCTATCCCTCTCGTTGCTTTTTGTAGCGAGGGGGATTTTTTTTTTACCTGTAATTTAAAACCCTTGTCTATTGTACCAATATTCCATAACTTGGATGTTGGATTAAACCATAAAAAAACCAAGCCAATACCATGACCAAAGAATACCAAATCCTAGAAGAAGCACAAGTAAAAAAACTACTAACCGTAGCCCTCGCCAATGAAGCTATAGAAACCTGTTTTAGAGAAAAAGCAGCAGGCACCTTTATGGCACATCCCAAAGTAAACATACAAGGAAAACACGGCCGCCTCACCATCACGCCAGGCGAATCGCAAGCCATATCCAAAATTATTGGCTTTAGATTATACGATACCATTAGAAACGATTACAGCAATCAACCCCAACTAATTGTGGTGTACAACAACGAAACAGGAAGGATGAAAGGCATTGTTATAAGCCAGCTAGTAGGAGCCTACCGAACAGCAAGCATTAATGCCGTAATGCAAAAACACCTACGCAAAACAAAAGTCCATACACTAGGACTAGTTGGCACTGGATTTCAAGCAGGCATTCACCTCGAAACCTTCTACAAAACCCTACACCCCCAAACTGTATTCCTATACGGACGCACCGCCAAAAACACTACCGCCTTCCTAGCAAAAATGGAAGCCAAACTAAATATCAAAATACAAGTAAGTAACACAATAGGTGAACTAGCACAAGTAGCTGATTCCCTGCTCTTTACCACCCGAAGTCAAACCCCACTACTTCAAGCCAACCAGTTAAAAAAAGGAGTCACCATCACTACCATCGGACCCAAAACAAAAGGCGCAAGCGAACTCCCCGAATCCCTAGCAAATGCCTGCGACCTAGTAGCCACCGACTCCATAGAACAAGTCCAAAAATACGGCGACCAATTCTTCATCCAAAACCAAAACAACATCATAGATTTTGCCGATATAATAGGCGGCAAACACCCTGGCAGAACCTCCGACGATCAGAAAATTCTACTCTGCTCAGTAGGCATGGGCGGCACCGAAATTGCTTTGGCGGATAGGTTGTTACAACTAGCAGCAAAAAAATAAAAAATAAACGCCTGTTCCAGCCTCCCGGCTGGAGCATAATGGGTTTCAAGCCTCCTGGCTTGCGCCAAAGTTTTTAGCGTTTAGATAAACATGTCAATAATTGGGACAGTAAAAGCTTAACGGGGTACTGATTACCAATACTAAAAACATTTTTTCCTTTCCTGAACTTTTTTAATTATTTTTGCATTTAGTTAATTAGATAACTATCTAAATATCGAATCATTATAATGAAAGACATTTTAAAAGCATTAGACGATCCTATCCGCAGGGAAATAATAGATATGCTCAAAGAAAAAGACCTCACCGCTGGCGAAATAGCGGAGGCCTTTGATATTAGCAAACCCAGCATTTCCTATCACCTCAATTTGCTGAAACAAGGCAATTTGGTGGTATCCGTAAAACGGGGGCAGTTTGTACACTATTCCCTAAATACCTCTGTGGTAGAAGATTTAATTAGCTGGCTACTATCCATTAAAGCCAGCAAAAAAAAGGACTAGGGTAGGAAAACGGTGAAGCGAAGCGGAACCGTTCATACTAACTACCAAATACCATTTATTAACTACCAAAAAAAACACAGATGAACACACTAAAAAAATACTGGTTACAAATCACCTTATTATTACTCCCTTTCATTTACATCGCTCTTAATTGGGCAAATTTGCCAAGCCGCATCCCTATGCAATGGGGTTTAGATGGCACGGTAAACAAATACTCCAGTTCTCCTTATGCAATACTCGCATTACCATGCATCAACGTTTTTATGTTCGGCCTCTACTTCTTACTTCCCAAACTCGACCCCAAACAAAGAATAGCCGATAATATGTCCACCATCAAAACCATTTTTACTATTTCCATAGGCTTACTTACCCTAATCTTTTTCCTACAAATTTACGCCATCAGCAACCCGCAATTTAATATGGGATTAGTAGGGCAAATGTTGCTGCCTATCCTCTTTTTAGTGTTGGGCAACTACCTCGGCAAAATTCGCCCCAACTACTTCGTAGGCATCCGCACTCCGTGGACATTGGAGCATGAAGATGTATGGGTAAAAACCCACCGCTTTACAGGTTATTTATGGATGGTCATTTCCATAGTAGTACTGCTGTTATTCGCCTTTGTGCCGAGTAGTATTTTTGAAACCATTATGATTATCTACCTAGCCATTTTAATCATTTCCCCTTTCGTTTATTCCTATATGCAATCCAAAAAACTACATCCATCTAAGTAAAATAATTACTAACTTCCAAGTTCTAACTAAAAAATATCCTTTCACCATGAACAAAGCAGCACAATTTTTACTCATCTCTTATGCGTGGGCATTTACCGCCGCCGCATTAATAAGATTCCTCGGTGTGGAGTATGGTTCTTTTACCAGCCTCCTTATTATTGCGCTCCTATACATGCCCTCCCCAGCTTATGCAACCTTAATGCTAGAGCAATTTAATTTCAAAAAAATAGCCGCCGATTATGGCATTAGTTTCCAACAAATTAACTGGAAAAAACTGCTGTTATATTTAATAGGAGTTGTTGTATTAATTCCCGTTTTATTATTAGTACTCACCTATATACTAGGCAACCTACTAAGCATTGAGGGGGTTGGAACTGTAGTGAATAGCAACGAAGAAATACGGGCATTCCTAGCCTTAGAAATGGGTGCCGAAGTTGCCGAAAAAGCCAATTTACCCAATATGCACCCCTTATTTTTGCTTCCTATAAGCATGGCAGCAGCTATTGGAGCAGGCTTTACCATAAACGGTTTACTAGGTTTTGGCGAAGAGTTAGGTTGGCGAGGATTACTGTTTAAAGAATGGGAATATTTAGGCTGGTTTCGATTAAATGTATACACAGGTATAGTGTGGGGCTTATGGCATGCACCCCTCATTTTACTAGGACACAATTACCCCGAAAATCCTTATTTAGGCATTTTAATGATGGTGTTTTTATCTATTGCGATGTCGTTTATAATGGCAGATATGCGAGTAAAAAGCAAGTCGGTAATTGGTCCTGCGGTACTACATGGTGCATTTAATGGTTTGGTAAAAACCCTTGTTATTTTAACCATTTACACCAATGCTTTAATAGGGGGTATTACAGGAGTTGTTGGTATTGTTGCCATGGGTTTAACCTACCTTGTTTTAAGAAAACTAGTGCCAATGGAAAAACCGATGATTGATGGAAAAATAGTATAATAAAACCCCTAAAAGGAGCATTTGAGATATTGGGAATAAAAATTCTTGACTAAGGAGAATTTAAAAGAAGAAAACTTATAAATTTAACACATGTTATATTGTTAAACTTGTATCTTCCCTGATTAACCGTTAGTTAAACTATTTTTTATTTGTTTTTTTATTTTTAGAGTAAAAAAAATAGATTATTGATTTTTTTTTTACAAAATGATTGAAATTTTCAAGCTAATTATTTGATAAACAAGATTTTATAACCAATATTTTATGCGATTAGTTGATTATTTTCACAAAAGCAGAAAAATAAAACTAATCAATTGTTTGATAGGTCTATAGATCCTAATTTTACAACCAATATAAGCAATGTATATGCATTGCTGTTTAACTTGTGTTCTACGTCTTGTAATTTAGGAAATTTTACCCCTTTTCACTTATCATACAATTAATAGTACTGCATTGGAAAAATTATACATTGAACTGCAAAAACGAGCGAATCCTATTAACGTAGGTATTATTGGCATTGGTTCTATAGGAAAAGGATTGGTGTATCAATGCCATTTAAGTCCAGGGTTTAAGCCAGTAGCCATAGCCGATATTCATCTCAAAAAAGCCGAATCCTGTGCTCAATTTTTAGGCATTCCCTATACCATTGTTCATACCGTAGCAGATTTAAAAATAGCGATTCAAAAAAATACCTTGGCAGTTTGCGAAAATGGACTGCTAATCTGTTCCTGCGAAGAAATAGATGCCCTAATAGAATCCACAAATGCACTTTTACCAGCTGCCAAACACGTCCTCAAAGCCATCGAATATCAGCAGCATATTATTATGATGAACTATGAAGCCGAACTGATGTATGGACCCATTTTAATGAAAAAAGCCGAAGCTCAAAACTTAGTGTATACTTGTGCCGATGGCGACCAACCTACCGTTATTAAAAAACTCATAGATGAAATAACCTTTTGGGGGTTCGACCTCGTAATGGCTGGCAACATGAAAGGCTACCTAGACCGATACACCAACCCCCTTAAAATAGCTCCCGAAGCAGACAAAAGATCGCTCGACCATAAAATGTGTTCCTCCTATACCGATGGTTCTAAGTTGTGTGTAGAAATGGCCGTATTAGCCAACGCACTCAATTTAAAAACCCATACGCCAGGCATGTACGGGCCTAGAATAGAAAGCATCTACGAAATTTTTGACCACTATGATTTCGAGGAAATTTATAAAAACAAACAGCCTATTGTTGATTATGTACTAGGAGCGCAACCCAAAGGAGGCGTGTTTGCTATTGGCTATACCGAAGACAAATTTCAGCAATACACATTAGGATGGTTTCCGCCCGAAATGGGACCCGGACCCTTCTACCTTTTTTATCGCCCCTATCACCTCGGACACATAGAAGCACTCGCCTGCGTTGCCGAAGCTGTTATATACGGAACTGCTCGCCTAAAACCTATACACGGTATGAAAACCAATGTTTTTTGCTACGCCAAACAAGACCTAAAAGCAGGAGAGGAGATTGATGGAATGGGTGGCTTTAAAACTTATGGGTTAATAGAAAACTTAGCAGATACAACACAGCCTGGCTTGCCTATTTGCTTGGCAGATGAAGTAAGCCTCAAACGAAATTATAAAAAAGACGAACGAATTTTATTAGAAGATATTGTATTGAATGGACAAAAAGAAGCATTCGATTTATATTTAAAAGCAATTAATAGCTAGTTGAACAATAAGAAAAAACAAACTCATTTTTATATCACTCCCCAACAACTATCCTAGCAGATAAAAAACAATATTTCCCCTCTTACAATAGATTACTTATTCCACAATAAAATAGTACATATTATTATATGCCTGGGAAAACTATGCACTTTAGCTACGATTTCTTGCGCTAAATAAAAAGAATAGATAAGTAGAATAACCTAAATATTATGAGTACAACTAACCAACCATTGGTAACCATTGCCATTGCCACTTACAACCGAGCAAACACTTTAAAATACGCAGTAGAAAGTGTTTTATGGCAAACCTATACCAATTTTGAATTGTGGATTATTGGCGATAAATGTACCGACCATACGGAGGAAGTATTACAAGCTTATTTAAGCGATCCTAGAGTTAACTGGTATAATTTCACAAGCAATTCGGGCTATCAATCCAAGCCCAATAATGAAGCCATCAAAAGAGGCACGGGTAAATACATTGCCTACCTCAATCATGATGATATTTGGCTGCCCAATCACCTAGCAGACACCGTAGCACACCTAGAAAAAACCAATGCCGATTTTGTGTTTTCCATTTTACAATGGTGCTATTCCTCCAAAGTTTCTCGCCCCGATATTCCCTTGCTACCCACTATGCCAAAACCTCCCGAAGCTACAGCAGTAGTACATCGCAGGAGTGTAATTAACAAAATTGGTTACTGGAAAAATATTCACGAAACCTATGCCTACCCTAGAGTAGAATACTTTAGAGATGCCTATCATGCAGGACTAACCTTTGAAATGATCCCTTCTTTAACCGCCCTCAAATTTTTATGGGATGAGAAAAACTATGCCGACGAAGGGCCACATCAATACTATAGCAATCAAATTAAAAACAACCCCGAATTTAAAAATCAAGCACTCTCCGCTATGCTTATCCGAGCGCACAATGAACTAGGACGACCCATTAAAGCAACTCGAATCCGCACGCAAATAGGAGACTGGGTTAGAGAAATAATGGTAAAGAGAAAACTAGATCCTGCTCGGCTAAAATTTTGGCACAAAAAAGGGGAACAAATACGTATTTGGCGCAAACGTCATCAGTTGGATAATTAGGATATGGAGTAGGATGAAAATACTTTCTGCAAAAAAAAATCTCCTTTCTTGCGTCTTTTTCCTACCTTTTGCATCTACAAGATGAAAGACAATAATTATCAAATTAAATTTCAACTATCATGTCGAAAGAAACAAATGTAATTAAGGAACAAAATATTAATACTGCAACTAGTAGTTGTTGCGATACAACTTGTTGTACGGAAGAAACAAAAAGCGAAGCAATTACTTCCAATAATAAATATGAAATAAATGCCGAAACGGGTGCCGAGGAAATCAAGGAAATGGTGAAGGCAAAATATACAGAGGTAATTGAACAAAATATAAGCTGTTGTGGAGATGATTGTTGTATGCCCGATGGCAGCAGCACTTTTAGCGAAGATTACTCCCAACTAGATGGTTACGAAGCTGAAGCCGACTACAGTTTAGGATGTGGTATTCCAACCGAACATGCCAAAATAAAAGCAGGTAGCACTGTTTTAGATTTAGGCTCAGGAGCAGGCAACGATGTATTTGTAGCACGCAGGTTAGTAGGGGAGGAGGGCAAGGTAATTGGCGTAGATATGACCGAAGCCATGATTGCACAAGCCAATAAAAACAAAGCCAAGTTAGGCTACAAAAATGTAGAGTTTGTACTCGGGGAAATTGAGAACTTACCACTTGCAGCTAATAGCATTGATACTGTTATCAGTAATTGCGTAATGAATTTAGTGCCTAATAAAAAACAAGCTTACAGCGAGGTGTATCGAGTGTTAAAAACAAATGGGCATTTTAGTATTTCAGATGTAGTGGTAACTTCTGCGCTTCCCCAAAAGCTACAAAAAGCTGCCGAGCTTTACGCAGGATGTGTAACAGGCGCAAGCCTTAAAAGTGATTATTTGCAAATAATAAAACAAAATGGTTTTAAAAACGTAAACATTGTAGTAGAACGAGAAATTAAGCTTCCCGATAACGCATTGTTAAAATACATTAACCAAAAGGAATTGGCTGATTTACGAGCAAAAAAAGGAGGTATTTACAGCATTACTGTTTATGGTGAGAAATAAATAATAAGCAATTCATTAAAGCTAAAAAACGATACCGAATTTCCTCAAAACTACTTATGAAAATAGAGGACAATACTTATCGGCAGGAAATGAAATTTTAATCCTGCTATTGCAATGCACTACAATTATTATAAAATTGTAGTGCATTTTTTATTGTCTTACCTAACAGCTATTAATAATAAAGTTGTAAGAAACGCCTCTTTTAATTGATACTGTAAATAGAAATCAACATTAAAAAAAAGGATTGAAATCATATAGATAATACTATTTATTAAGTGCTAATAATAATATAGTTTCTTTAATTAAAAATCAACAACACAAAAAATAGTGTAGCAATTACAACAATTTTACAACTAATATACCTACCCCAAATTTAACTTAATTCATTATTTTTACTTCCCTTTTTTACTTTGTAAATACAAACTTTAACGGTCACAGTAATGCCAATATAACATTAGCTATTTGTTAAAAAAAGCAACCTAGAAAAACAATTAAAAAAAGTAATAGGCAAGCTTGCACGTTTATTTACATTGTTAGAATTATTTTACATGTTGCTAATTAAACTCGAAAAATTACCTAAGCAAAATTACATTGAATATAGAGCTTATGTAATGGCTAAGTAATATTTAGCAAAAAGAGAAACTTAGAATAATTATTCAATAATACAAATAAAATTATACTCTATTTTTTAATAAAAGTATTTAATTTAATTTTTTTTAAGTTGAATTAATTTTTATTAATGTTATTTTGTAAGATTTATAAAATGCTGTTTTACATGAGTTAGTGCCGATTTTTTTTCATTTTTTTTTTGACAACACTAATAACAAATAGCTCGTTTTTTAATGAGCCATTTGTTTTGGAAAATAAAATAACCTGAAAATAAATGGAGTATGCATTTAATCTAAAAGTAATGTATTTGAAGGGTTTTATATAACAAATAGCTACAGGTTTACTTGCTAATTCTAGCAGAGAATACACGCTTGTACTGGTTTTAAATATTGAAACTTTTGTCTTTTGAAAGCGTACAAGTTTAAGAAAATTCTTCACTTATTTATAAAAAAAACACCGCACATAATTTTTTTCAATTCAATACACGTATTAATGGATAATTTATTTTGGAATGGTTTTTGGCAAAAAATCAGTGTGCTTTTTAATTGATGTTAGGGAACTCGAAGAGGAAGCATGCGCTAAAGTTTAATGACTATAGCGCATATTGTAGTTTAAATATAATTTTAATTAAATAATAAAATAATTTTTTATTAGTTAGGTTTTTTTACGTAAAATATTTCACTATGAAGCAAGCAATGT
>JAHDBT010000290.1 GCA_020630215.1 Bacteroidota bacterium | reverse complement strand
CTCATGGAGGAAAAATTTGGGTGATTGAAATAAGGTTTACATCACCCAAAATAAGTAGTTATCGAGTTATTTTTGGTGATGTGATTTTTGTGTATAATGAAATACTTAGCAGCTTTATATTTGTTTTATGAAACTGCTAAGTATTCGTATGTTGTATTAGATTTGGTTTGGGGGAGAAGGTTTAATTTGGGGGGGACTGTTTTTTGCATTATCTCTTTTTAAAAACAAATTGCCCACCGTTATGACCTGTTTTTTTAATTTCACCATATTGCGGTTTAGCATCTGTTTTATTTGATACAATAATCTGAAGTCTAGCAAACAGTTCTGATGCAAGCAAACAGGATTCTTCGTTAATCTCTAAATAA
This sequence comes from Bacteroidota bacterium, assembly GCA_020630215.1. Classification (GTDB taxonomy): domain Bacteria; phylum Bacteroidota; class Bacteroidia; order Chitinophagales; family UBA2359; genus JAHDBT01. The sequence goes on along the minus strand of JAHDBT010000290.1, from coordinate 8,603 downwards.
TGATATAACTGTTCAAAAAACTTACTATTGTCAGGAACTTCTTCCAAGTAGCCACTAGTCATTGCACACCTGCTTTCTGCTTCCATATATTTTGTACATTTATCTTTTGCATCTATATTTCTAGTATCATCTATACTTCGATCATCTTTAAGAATGCTTCCACTAAAACATGCATCACTAATTAGCAAACAATGCTTTGCTTTCATACCTGCAATATAATTTTGTATCGTACTATTTTCTATCAATTCAAGTTCATTTTCTAGGTCTGTATCGCTAGGATACCAATAACCTAAATCTATATCTTTATCAAATCCTCCATGCCCAGAATAAAAAATAAGCAGGTTATCATTTGTTGTCAACTTTTTCTTTAAATTAATAAATGCTAATTTAATTTCATCAGAACTTGGATTATTTAACAACTTAACATTTCGTTTTTCAAATAAGTATTTTCTAGTCAATATCCCTTGTAACTTTGATGCATCTTTTAGGGGAAAATCTAAATCTTTAATAGTAGGATCGGTGTAGTCTTGTACCGCAATAATTAAAGCGTAATAGGTTGTTTTTTGAGGTTTATAGTAAATACTTATCTCTGCTTCCGAAGATTCTTGATTATTTGTATCAGCGATTACTTTAATTACATTTTTTCCTTTACTCAAATTTATTTTCTGGCTAAAACGTTGAGATTGTTCTCCTCCTCTCTTTATTTTTTTAAATCCTTTTGTATTTTGCTCAATTAAACTTTCATTCTGCCAAACTTCAATTTCATCTAAATTGTTACCAATGTCTGTAACAGCATAATTAATTTCGATATTAGGGTTATCGGTAGTTGTAAAGTCTCGGGGTGTAATTATTGTTACAATGGGTAATGGAGTAAGAGATGGTGGAATCTCCTTCTTCTCTTCTTTATCCTCCTTATCCCACTCTTTATCATTCTTCTTTTTTGTATAACCATTTTCTATGTATTTTTTCCAAATAACTTTTCTAATTTCCGCCTCTCCTAGCCCATTGGCATTTGTTGCCTTTGCTGTTAATATATTGACGTATTTGGTTAACTTTACTGTACCTGTTATGATTTTAGCATGTTTTTCTTTTTTTATAGACGTTTCCTTTTTCCTTTCAACCTTTTGTCCATTTAAATGTACGTCGTAATAAGTAATTTCTTTAGCAGATGCTATTTTCAATTCAAAATCAAATTGCTGATTATCAGCATTAGTCGTTTCTTTTTTAGGCGTTTTCCATTTAAAGGTAGGAGGTTCCGACTTAATATAGTTTACGGTACGAGGATGTTCACGAATTGTACCTGCGTTATTAGTCACTCGCAATTCAATTTCATTTTTACCTTTTTCTAAATCGATCTCTGCCTCTAAAAAATAATTATTTCTTTTAACTTTTTTCAAAGTAATATCGGCATTACTTATAGCCTTATCATTAACATAAATTTTTGTATTTACTCTTGTAGTAGACGCAATATTTGCTTGTAAAGTTATGGATGATTGTTCTGTGTTTTCGACAAAATCTTTCAAAGTAAGCCAATGAACAGTTGGCTTATTCGCACTTGTAGTAGGTATATCCTTTATATTAATTTGTCCAAAAAGGCAAATAGGTAGTAACAGTAAGCATAATGCATAAAAGTTTTTCATTTGAGTGTTTTTAATTACGGCATCTCCTTTTTTTTAATTTAATTAGGAGCTACCACTAAAAGTTTAAAGAATAATAAAAAGTTAGTCCATCATTTTGAGGCATTAAAAACAAAGCTTTACGTTTTCTTTTTTTCTTTCTTTTCTTCTTTTTTACCGATTTATTCCCTTTATCAAACCTACTCAGTTCTCGGTCATTGTTGGCACCTTTTCTATAAATCATTACACCTTCGGCTACCATAAGTAGTATACCGCTACTTAACAAACCCACATACGTTTTATGAAAAGCATTTGCCCGATTATAATGGGGTTGTGCTAATTCTTCATGAAAAGGAGTTTCATAAACATCGTCGTATTTTTGGTAAATATTGTTAGAAACAATTTTAGTAGCTACTGCACTTCCTACTAAGCTCCATGCTACAACGGTTGTATATAAATGCGAGTTTTGTGTATCTTTAGTATTTACCTTTTTATGCCCAATTAAAGGAAAAACTCCCCAAAGCGCATTAGAACGCCCTCCTCCAAATCTTTTAATTTCTGGATTTATTTTGTGTAGTAAAGTCCCCTCCTCTAATTCGTAGCCATCAGCAATCGTGTTCCAAATTATTTTTTTATCTTTTCCAGGCTTAACCTTTCCAATACCATTTCCACTTAGGCTAGTAGGGTATATAATTTCGCCATCATAATCAAACGTAATTTTGGTAATTAACCTATCTCGTTTACCTATTTTTACTACATCGTAATTTACAATGATATTATCGTTTTCTTTAAGCACTTGCTCATTGCTAATAGGGTAAATTTTGGTTACATTACTTTGAGCATGTAAAGTAGCAGTAATGCTCATTAATACAAAGATAAGTAATAGGAAAAAGTAATTTAAGTAGGTCATTATAATATGTTTTATACAAGTTTACTTGATTAAATGTCAATTTCACACATTCATAAATGCGAGTTTACTTTTCGTATAAGTAATACTCTGCAACAGGGGAGTTTTCTAGGGTCATTCCACCAATAATAACTAGCAAATCATTTTTCCAAAAAGTAGTTGTGTGGTTAAACCTAGGTAAATTCATTCTTTCCACTTTTTCAAAGTTACTTGTACTTGGGTCATATACTTCGGCATATCGAATTTTAGAAGTATGCAATCCGTCAATCCCTCCTATAATTAATACTTTTCCATTTTCAATTTTAGAAGCCGTATGGAAAACCCTGGGGTCGGTTAAACTATTATCTAACTGTTGCATAGTGTTACTGCTTGCATTAAACAGGTAGGTATTAGCCGAAACTTCGCTTAACGATTCATCCGACGCTCCGCCAACAACTAGCACATTCCCATCATCCAATTTTGTAGCAGTATGGTACCTTGTGAATAATTCAATATCCAACAATTCAAGAAGCATCTTATCATTTTGGTATTGTAAAATAGCTACATCCCTTGTTTGAAAACTTCCATCACCTGGTTCTTCATAGCCAATATCACCTACAATTAAAATATTGTTATTATCCAAAAGTGTTGCGCTATGATTTGCTATATAAAAATCTTGGAATGGTGTTTCTATTTCCATTTCATGCGCCGTATTATCAGGCACATCGTATCTTTCAATTAACAAGTTTTCATTTCCACCAATAATAATTAATTGTTCATTAAAAAGCAAGGTTGCGGTATGATGCGAGCGAGGGTATAATAAACCAGGGAGTATATCAAAAAAACCATTCCCATCTTCTACATAGGTATATTTAACGACCTGATTACTCGGTTCCCCTTCATTTAAGCCTCCAACTAAAATAGTTTGGTTATCATCGGGAATATAAGTTGCCGAATGCCCTCTATATACAGAAGGACCGTCTAGCGGCGTAAATGTATTTTCAAGCGGATCAAATATTTCGGGGGTATTGCCAGCATACCATCCTCCTCCCGAAACCAATATACGTCCATCTGGCAACAGATTTGCTTGATGCTGATCTCGGTAGGCTGCTAGTTCTGACATATTGGTAAAGCCAGGCTCAAATTGTTTTTCTTGTAAATTGCAGTTGGTAAAAATGAGCAAGGGTAATAGGAGCAGTGTGTGTAATAATTTCATTTTATTGTTTTAAGGTTCTTCTACAAATATATATATTTCAATTGAAATCTCAAAAATAGCTAATAGTAATTATTTTTCTTTCTGCATGATTATTATAGCCTGTATATAATTTTTCCATCTTAAAGCTTTAAAGTTATGGTATTTTCTTTTTATCGTTTCAATGCTTACTTTTTTAAATCTCTAACAATCAATGAAATAATAAGTAAAATAACTTACATATTTAGCCATCTAACTTAATATATTTATTTTTGCTACTGTAATTTGCAAAAAAAAATTAAAAGTTTTAATTTAGAGTTCAAAATTCAACTTTATTACCCATTCTTTCCTAGCTTTTTATTAATCAAACATTCTCTTATACTATTATCTTAGCTCAAACATCTATCTATGAAAAACCCAATCATCCCATTATTACTACTACTAGTATGTTTTTTATTTAGTACCCATTTTGTACTTGCACAATTCGAGGATGATGAAGCTCATTTTAGATGGGGTGCGCCTAGTTGCAGTGAGGACACCTTTTGCATTACTGCTGAAGTACAAGCAGGAGGTATTACTTACCCAGTTCGTTCTATTGATTTGTACATCACTTATAATATTGATGCAATAGAATTTTTGGATTATACGCCTAACAGTTTTTTAGATTTATATGAACATCCTAATAATTCTGATTTTAATGATGAGTTCTTATTTGTGAATTTATTCTACTCAGGAGAACAGAACGATGGCAACGCCCAAAACATTGATAGTTCTACCTGGACTACAATAGGAGAGTTCTGTTTTACGATTACAGACCCCAACCAAAATACCGAGTTAACATTTGATTTTTTAGGAGAAGCCCAAAATACATTACTATACCATAATAATACTATTTTCTTACTATCTCCTAAAATTTCGTTTTTTCCCGAAGGACCAATTTATAACTACCCTGTAATACCTCCTAATGATGCCTGTAGCAATGCACTACCCATATTTGAAGGAGAAAATGGCCCTTATAGAAACAATTGTGCAACAGAAGATGTATTTCCTATAGTACCTAGCGAGTGTTTATTTGAAGGCTCAACTTCTTCTTACGATAATAGTGTATGGTTTTCTTTTAATGGTGATGGCAATACCTTTGCCATAGAAACAAGTATTTGTAATGATGCAGTTGAAAACGTTTTTGATACAAAATTGGCTGTTTATGATGGATGTAATGGAAACTTTGTTAAGTGTAATGATGATATAGATGTGAGTGAATCTAACTATTATTCACAAGTTTTCTTTTATGCCGAATTAGGAAATACTTACTATTTTTTAGTGGATGGATATGGTGATGCTCAGAGTGACTTCTGTATAGCTCCTCGAAAAACTACTGCTATTAGCGGTACTGCGTATATAGATAATAATGAGAATGATGTTTTTGATGTTGGAGATGAAGGGCTTCCAGGTGTAACTGTTTTTATAGCTCCACTCAGTAATCCTGACCTAGTAAGCCAAATTACCACAGATGCAAATGGCAATTACAGTTTCTATGATTTAACACCAGAAGACTATGAAGTTACTACTTTCTTTTTTGGACCAAACAATGAAATGCTTATTAGCGATCCTCCTTTCTTCATTTTATTAGACGATAACACAACAAGTACAGATAACAACTTTGCTTTTGCCTCTATATGTGACGTAGATGCAGGCCCCAACCAAACAATTTGTGCAGGAGAAGCAGCTACCCTAACTGCTACAGGTACAGGTGTTGGATTATTTTACGAATGGAGTACAGGACAAACGGGACAATCAATTACTGTTACTCCTACCTCAACTACCACCTATGCTATAACAGTAACTGATTCGGAGGGATGTAGTGCTACAGATGAGGTAACAGTAATAGTAACATTTATAGATCCTGATAGCATTCCCGACCAAGTAATTTGTGCTGGTTCGAGTGCTACATTACTTGCATCAGGTGGCACTTTTTATCAATGGAATACAGGACAAACAGGACCGTCAATTACCGTTACTCCTATTACTACAACTACTTATACCGTAACTGTAAGTGATAATAGTGGCTGTACTTATACAGACCAAGTAACGGTAAGCGTATCATTTATAGACCCAAGTAACATTCCTGACCAAACAATCTGTGCTGGTTCGAATGCAACATTAAATGCAACAGGAGCTGATTTTTATCAATGGAATACCGGACAAACAGATTCAACCATTGTTGTAAATCCTACCGCAACTACTACTTATACGGTTACTGCTAGTAATGTAAATAATTGTACAGCTACTGAGCAAGTAACAGTTAACGTGCAAGCTAATCCACCAAATGATGCCTGTGCTAATGCACTCGCTCTTAATATTGGTCAAAATGGACCTTTTGATAATAACTGTGCTACTACTACTGGCGAACCGCTAACCCCAGCAGGTTGTTTTTTTAATGAAGATACTTATACCCATACCATCTGGTTTAGCTTAATAGGAACTGGTAACGAAGTAACAATTACGACCTCCAACAATTGCAGCGATGCTATATCTCCTAATGATGATACCCAATTAGCTATTTACGATGCTTGTAATGGAAATTTAATAGCTTGTAATGATGATATTAATGACAATATTGATGAGGGCGCATTAAATTATTATTCCGAAATTGCTTTTAATACAGAGCTAGATAACACTTACTACATTTTAGCAGATGGATATGGTACATCTCAAGGAGAATTTTGTATAGAAGTAAGCAGCCTAAGTTCCATTAGCGGTACTGCCTATATAGATAATAATGAAAATGGCATTTTTGATACAGGAGATGAAGGACTCCCTGGTGTAACTATTTCTTTATGGGCATTGGGCGATCTCTTCGATACAATTACCACAGATAGTGATGGCAGTTACAGTTTCAATGATTTAGCTATACGTGACTATGAAGTTAGCACCTCTACCAATGGCCCAAATGGTGAAACACTCACCAGTTCTTCTTTTATAGTAATTCCTTTAGATGATGGGCAAAGCAGTACAGATAACAATTTTGCTTTTGCCTCTGCCTGCGATCCAATACTCGATCCAGGACCCGACCAAACTATTTGTTTCGGTTCAAGTGCAACATTAAATGCTTCAGGAACTGGTTTGTTCTACCAATGGAATACTGGGCAAAATGGGCAATCCATTACGGTAAGTCCTACTGATACCACTACTTACACGGTAACTGCAAGTGATGCCAATGGCTGTACCATAGCAGACCAAGTAACGGTGAACGTAACAAGTGTAAGCCTAGATGGAGGACCAAACCAAACTATCTGTTTAGGTTCAAGTACAACATTAAGTCCTTTCGGAAATGGCATCTTCTTCGAATGGAGTGATGGGCAAACTGGACAAAGCATTACTGTAAGTCCTACTGCTACTACTACTTACACATTAACAGCAAGTGATAGCAATGGCTGTACGGCAACAGACCAAATGACTGTAACCGTAGGCAGTACAACCGTAAGCATAACAGCAAGCCCCGCTCAAACCATCTGCTTAGGCTCCTCCGCAACATTGACGGCATCAGATACAGGTACTAACTACACTTGGAATACAGGGCAAATGGTGCAATCCATCACCATTACTCCCACTAACACAACTACCTACACAGTAACAACAAGTGATAACAATGGCTGTACCGCAGTAGATGATATAACAATTAACATCTCCCCTGCCCCACCAAACGATGCCTGTACCAACGCCACCCCACTAAACATTGGCCTAAATGGGCCTTTTGATAATAGCTGTTCCACGACTACTGGCGAACCACAAGCACCAACAGGTTGTTTTGCAAACGAAGATACCTACGACCATACCATTTGGTTTAGCCTACTAGGAAATGGCAACGAAATAACCATTAACACATTAAACTGTAATGCATCAGAAGATCCTAATGATGATACACAACTAGCTATTTATGATGCCTGTAATGGAAACCTAATAACTTGTAATGATGATATTAATGCGGCTGAATTTGACTATTACTCACAAGTTGTTTTTATTACAGAACTAGGCACTACTTATTATGTTTTAGTAGATGGTTATATTGAAACGCAAGGAGATTTTTGCATAGATATTATTACCGCAGGCTCCATTAGCGGTACTGCCTATATAGATAGCAACGGAAACGGTATTTACGACGAAGGCGAAGCAGGACTCCCAAACGTAACGATTTCCTTATTACAATTTGGCGATGATTTCGCAAGCACCACAACCGACAGTAATGGCAACTATGTATTTATCGATTTAAACCCAGGCACCTACACCATCTCTGGCGCAGCAAATGGACCTAATGGAGAACCCATTACCAATACTACGCTAGGTAATATTACTTTAGTGGAAGGAGGAAATAGCCCCGGCAATAATTTTTCTTATGCCCCTACATGCGAACTAACCGTTGATGCAGGACCAGACCAAACAATTTGTGCAGAAAATTCGGCTACCCTAACTGCTACGGGAACAGGCGAGGGATTATCTTATCAATGGAATACGGGAGAACCTGAACCATCTATTAGCCCCTCCCCAACATTCACGACTACTTATGTAGTAACCGCAACCGATGAAAATGGCTGTACTGTTACAGATGACGTAATTGTAAGTGTTTTGCCTAACGAGGTACTAGATACTTCCGAAATACCATCTAGTATTTGTGTTGACGAAAGTATTGATTTACCTGCCGAAGCTACTTGGATTGGCGACGGCATAGATGGCAATATTTTTAACCCTTCTAGCCCTGGCACTTACACGCTTAACTATGTAGTAGATGGGGTTTGTGAAGGTAGTGGTTCTATAAGCATTGAAGTAACTCCTGAGACAATACTAGATACTTCTGAAATACCCCCTAATATTTGTGTTGACGAAAGTATTGATTTACCTGCCGAAGCTACTT
>JAHDBT010000289.1 GCA_020630215.1 Bacteroidota bacterium | reverse complement strand
TTTAAAATGTAATGAATTGGAAGATAATAAGTTATATCGTAAAAAAGGTACTGTAAGCTTAGTAGATGATGGACAACTAAATATTTATGGTGAGGATGTTACTGCTGCAAAGGAGAAGAATGTATGGGATACCTCTGTTAAAGTGGAAGAAAACGGATACTACTGGAATAAGGAACCTTATTTTAAAAAAGGGGCGAATATTAATACTCCGAAACCCATTGTCGCAGAATTGTTTTGCGGATGTGGGGGGACATCATTAGGTTTTGAAATGGCAGGTTTTGAAGCGATCTTAGGCTGTGATATTCATGCGCCATCTATTCAAACGTTTCAAACAAATCATCCTAATTGTGCTACCATTTTGGGCGATATAAAAAAGGTAGATCCAAATGTTTTGCTCGAATTACTGAATGGACAACCTATGTATACACGTTTTAAACAACGAATAAGACTTGCATGGAATATTTTGAGTCCAACCTAAGTTTCAGGAGGTATTAGACCACAGTTTCAGTTAGGGCATCCTGAAGACAAGAGAGGCTTGACAATTAGAGAAAGATGTAGAAGACAAAGTTTTCCTGATAATTTTATTGTGAAAGGTGGAACTGTTCAAGCTAGAGTACAAACAGGAAATGCGGTCCCCCCTTTATTAGCAAAGGCAGTGGCTCTAGCAATTAAAAATATTTATAGTGAATTATAGAGTACATGGCTAATTGTTTACTATGACTTTCCGCAAAGTGGAACAGGAGTATTATTGATGCCCGCAAGCGGTTCTCTACACTTAAATATCCAAAGGGATATTTATTTTACTGCGTAAAAACCGTTCGTTCATACAAATACTCGCAATAGCTCGCTATTGCTGCGTTTTGCGCCTTGCCTTGAAAAAAACAATCGCACACTTTGGTGGAGTTTATTTTTTTCATTTCACTAAGAGAATATACCGTTGACAAAATTTATTATGATATTGGAATTCCTGATTTAGAAAAAGAAATGGACAAGTCAATCAATCATTTAATAAAAATTGACTTTTTATTAGGTGTAAATGAGCCAGGTAAAGTAATTATTCATTATGATTTAACTAGCGTATTTGCTGGCGACTAATCCTCTTTTTTTTCTAAAAAACACCCTACTTTTGTAACATTACCCAAACACCTCCGTAAACCAAACTACCAACCTCGAATATAGATTTTTTTTAATGTCTAGTCACTTAAACACAAATTCCTTACTCCCATTTTTAACAATCCTTTTTTTTATTAGACCAATTTAATTATTTAATTTATCACCAATAAACATTTTTTGTAAAAAAATAATGATAACCATATCCCTTTTTAGTACTATCAATGTTTAAACAATCTTTGTAGGTGCTTCCTAATTATTTTAGGATACTTTTCGCTAATTTTTCCATTAACGACTTATCAATCAAATGCCATTTTTAAATCATTAATCAAATTAATGATAATAGACAAACTATCTTTTTCACACTCACACACATCAACTTAAAACTCGTTAAAATGAAAACGAAACATTTATTTTTTTTATTACTTACATGTTTTTCCCTACAAAATCTATTGGCACAAGAAGCCCCTGTTCGTAACTGTAGCACGATGGAACACCTCGAATACCAGCGAATACATACACCCTACATTGATAATTCGCTACAAAAAATAGAACAACATACCAGAAGTGTACTCGATAATTCGGTAAATGCACGGATTGACGGAATCATTACCATTGCCGTAGTAGTACACATTATTTACAGCAACAACAACGAAAATATTAGCGATGCACAAATTCAGTCGCAAATAGAAGTCTTAAACGAAGATTTTAGAAGAACAAATGGAGATGCGGATAACATTTGGTCGCAAGCCACAGATGCACAAATGGAGTTTTGTTTAGCAAGCGTCGATCCCAACGGAAATCCTACCGATGGCATTACCCGCACCGCAAGTAGCACAACCGCTTGGGGTACAAGTGATGCCATGAAATTTGCCTCTAATGGCGGCGTAAATGTTACTACTTAGCATCTACTTATTTTTTTGAATATCGAGCACCGAATGATGAAGTGAAAAGAATAGCTCAAATTAAATATTACAATAATCATTAGCGGAATTTTTCTACGGAAAATTTTACCGCCAGCAGGTAAACTTCATCATTTAGTAACGCATAAAAAATAAATCCGTCATTTCTACTTGATCTTTTGCACTTATCCTTCGTTGCAAATACTCGCCGTAGCTTAGGCTATGGCTGCGTTTTGCGCCTTGTCTAAGCACAAAACCTCTACGTACAAATTGTCGGATTTATTTTTTAAACGTTACTTAGTGTTCATTATTCGATATTCAAAAAAGATTTTAAAGAGATGCTGAACAGTAACCTTTTATATGATTTTTTAGCACCTTTTTATGCCATCTGCTTCCTCGCTAATAAGTGAAAAAAAAATGCATTTTTTTTTCATTTTGACTTTATAAATAGTGCAAGCTATACCTCTTTGGGAAACAATATTTTATAAAAATAACACTATTTGCCCTTCTTTTTTCTTGCACATAACATGTAAAAAGTGGATAATTATTGGGTAACGAAATTACTATCCAGTGTATTAATATTTAGATAAAAAAATAAACATTTTGCAATTATTGCTTGTGCCAACTAGAAGATAAGCACTTAAGGCTTTCACTTAACAAAGAAAAAGCAATAATTAATTACAAAAACCTCATTTAATAAATCAAAGAATTAATGAAAACAAAAACATTAACCTCCTTATTACTTCTTTTTATAGCTGCACAAGGGCTATTTGCACAAGAAGTGGCTGTTCGTAATTGTGGTACAATGGAACACCTAGCACATCAAAGGGAACTTAATCCTTATATGGATAATTCCCTACAAAAAATTGAACAACATACTAGAAGCGTAGTAGACAATGCAGTTAACCAGCGTGTTGATGGTTTGATTACAATTCCAGTAGTAGTGCATGTTATTTATAGCAATAGCAACGAAAACATCAGCGATGCACAAATTCAATCGCAAATAGAGGTGTTGAACGAAGATTTTAGAAGACAAAATGGTGATGCCGACAACACTTGGTCGCAAGCTACTGATACGGAAATTGAATTCTGTTTAGCAAGTGTCGATCCTAGCGGAAATGCTACAAATGGTATTACTCGTAAGTCGAGCAGTACAAGTTCATGGGGAACAAACGATAATATGAAATCCTCTGCTAATGGCGGCGTTGATGCATGGCCTACTAGTGATTACCTTAATATGTGGATTTGCAATATTGGCGGTGGTATTTTAGGCTACGCACAGTTTCCTGGTGGAAGCGCAGCGACGGATGGTGTGGTAATGGGACCTCAGTATTTTGGAAGCAGTGCCAAAGGTTCGGGCTTTTACTTATCTGCACCTTTCGATTTAGGTCGTACTACAACGCATGAAGTAGGACACTGGTTAAACCTTCGCCATATTTGGGGTGATGGTGGTTGTAATGTAGATGATTTTGTGAGCGATACGCCTACTTCTGATGCCGCAAACTATGGATGTACATCAAGTCATACCTCTTGTAGTTCTACCGATATGGTACAAAACTACATGGATTACTCTGACGATGCTTGTATGAACTTATATACCGAAGGGCAAAAAGCTCGTATGCGTGCTTTATTTGAAACGGGTGGTTTTAGAGCCAACTTATTAAACTCTGCTGCTTGTGGCGCACCTGCCGAACCTACCTGTAATGATGGTATCCAAAATGGCAACGAAACAGGTGTTGATTGTGGTGGTAGTTGTGCCGATGCATGTCCTTCTTGCACCGACGGTATGATGAACGGCGATGAAACAGGTGTTGACTGTGGCGGTTCTTGTAATGCATGTCCTTGTACAGGAAGTAATGTAGCCGTAAGCATTACCTTAGACCAATACGGTAGCGAAACTACTTGGGCAATAACCAATGCTTCGGGCAGTACGGTTGCTTCGGGTGGTCCTTATAATAACGGAACAGATGGATTAGTAGTGAGTGAGGATTTATGTTTAGCCGATGGTTGCTACGATTTTACGATTAACGATGCTTACGGCGATGGTATTTGTTGTGGCTATGGTAATGGTGCTTATAGTGTTACCAGTGGCGGAAGTTTAGCTTCGGGAGGTTCTTTTGCATCTTCCGAAACGACTAACTTTTGTTTAGGCGGAGGCCCTGCACCAACTTGTGATGATGGCGAACAAAATGGCGATGAAACAGGCGTTGATTGTGGCGGTTCTTGTGATGCTTGTGCTACTTGTAGCGATGGCGAACAAAACGGCAATGAAACAGGTGTTGATTGTGGTGGTTCTTGTAATACTTGCCCAACTTGTAGCGATGGTGAGCAAAATGGCGATGAAACAGGCGTTGATTGTGGCGGCTCTTGCGATGCTTGTGATACAGGCGGTGGACCTTGTGCCGATGTTGCGGTAAATAGCAATAACTTCGATAGCAGTTGGGGCATTTGGAACGATGGTGGCTCGGATTGCCGTAGAAGCACAAAAGATGCTGCTTATGCAAATAGTGGCAACCGTTGTGTACGTTTAAGAGACAATACAAGCACTTCAACAATGACAACCGATAACCTCGACTTAGCAAACTTTGAAGAAGTAAGCGTAGATTTTTCTTACTATGCAAGAAGCATGGAAAACAATGAAGACTTTTGGTTACAGGTTTCTACTAATGGAGGTAGCTCTTATACTACTGTAGCAAGTTGGGCAAGAGGTAGTGATTTTGCTAATGATGTGCGATACAATGAATCGGTAACCATTACAGGTACTTTCTCTAGCACTACCAAAATACGTTTCCGTTGTGATGCATCAGGTAATTCGGATTATGTATATATTGATGATGTAGTACTTTCTGGATGTGCATCGAGTGCAAGAAATGATGGAAGTAGTAGTACCATTATTACAGAAGCGATGGTTAAGGAAACTGCCATATCGTTAAATGTATATCCAAATCCTGCTAAAGATTTTGTAAACGTAGTATACGCAAGTATAGATAACGATGTACCAGCTAATTTACGAGTATTCGATATTTCGGGACGAGTAGTATTAGAACAAAGTGGACTACAAAACAACAACCAAATGCAATTGGATATTAGCACTTTAACTAAAGGATACTACATTATTCAAGTAGAAAACGGAGTAGCTCAAGAAACACAAAAACTAGTAGTGTTTTAAATAAAATAATATGTTTTCTTGGTAAAAAACACTAACGGAGGGGAGTCTTATTTTAAGGCTCTCCTTTTTTTATTTTCAAAGTTCTAACCTTTCTTTACGTAATTCCCACCAAACACGAGCAGCAATATATAGTAAAAATCCTAGCGCAAAAAGTACAAAAATAGGCGGTACACCATAAGAACTATTTTCAGGCGGCGCACCTAAGCTTTGCCAAGAATCCTGAAAATCTAATAAACAAAAAATGGGAGTGTAAAATAGAACAGAAGCGGTAGTAGCCATAGCAGTAATATTTTAGAAAGATGAAGAATACAAGAAATAACGAGTACTTTATTTAATAACCTATCTACTCAATTTAGTTCATTTTACCGCACAAAAAACGCATCTACGATTATTAAAACCATAGATGCGTTTTGCTAAAAGGAATTGTATTTTATAAGTTATTTTAGGCAACCGCCCAACTACTTTCTACCTTCTACAAAAGTACCTTCTACTAAAATTTTACACAAAACTCCAATCATATTCATTAATATTACTCACACAAGCCTTCAGTAAATCAATCGTTTGGCGAATATCATTTTGGTGTGCCATTTCAATAGATTGGTGAATATGGCGAGTAGGAATAGATACCGCCCCTGCAATAGCACCGCCTGCGCTCATGCGTTGTAAAGCAGAAGTATCCGTGCCACCTCTTGTTAAAATTTCCGTTTGCCATTCCACCTTATGTGTGTTGGCCATTTCCTTCATAAAACTCACCATCCTATGGTCGCAAATAGTACGAGAATCCATAATTTTGATAGCCGTACCTTTACCCAATTCTGTAATTTTTTCGTGCGACTTTGCACCTGGTACATCAAAGGCAATGGTTGTATCGATGCAAATAGCTAAGTCGGGTTCTACTTGTAAAGTAGCCGCTTGTGCACCTCTAATGCCTACTTCCTCTTGTACGGTAAAAACAGCATACACATCGTAAGGCACATCTGTTAATTCTCGCAGCATTTCAATCTGTATAAATACCGACACTCGGTTATCAATAGATTTACAATTCACACAATCCCCCATTTTAATCAAGCCTCTTTCACGGGTAATCGGATTGCCAATTTCTACTAGCTTAATCACCTCTTCATAAGGCAAACCAGTATCAATAAAATAGTCGCTAATTTTTAAAGGTTTCCCTCTTTCTTCAGCCGTCATAATGTGTATAGGTTTACTACCCATTACGCCAATCACATCTTCCTTCCCATGAATAATTACTCGCTGTGCCGTTAAAGTTTTAGGGTCAAAACCACCTAACGGATTCATGCGGATAAAACCATTTTCATCAATATAATTCACCATAAAACTAATCTCGTCCATGTGTGCCGCCAACATCACTCGATAGCCATCAGGGTTTTTCGAACCTTTTTTAATGGCATACAAGTTGCCCATATTATCAATTTTTACCTCATCAACAAGCGGTTCTACTTCATGCAAAATTAAATTGCGAATGCGTTCCTCATACCCTGGTGCACCCGGGGCTTCACAAATTTCCGATAATAGTTCTATATTAAGATTGTATTTTGACATTGGTTAAATTGTTTAATGGTTAAATTGTTTTTTTTGCCTCTTCTCATAATTAACGGGTTGAAACCCGTTCTACATTTGTTCCTCCTTAAAGGTTTTTTGTTCATCACTTTCTGTAGAACGGGTTTCAACCCGTTTTTTGTTAAATTGTGATATTGTTTTTTTATGAATAGGCTGCTTTTGAGAAACTATAACAATTAGGCCGCACCTACAGCCACTAGTGGCTCAGAACCTAAGTTTCTGATAATTAAGTTGCCGTATTTTTTTTCTGCTACAAGGCATTGCGAGGGAGCATAGCCGTAGCTAAGTGACCGAGTAATAACGCAGTAGCAGGAAAAAAAGACAAAACTTGGGTTATCAAGAACTTAGGTTTTGAGTCACTAGGTTATTTGGCGTTTCGTTTTCTAATAAACAGATTGCACCTGCGGCGCATAAAACTGACAGCGAACGGTCCGACCGCTAAAATTTACCAAGTAAACAATGGATACTGCTCCATCATTTCATGAATTTGATTTTTAATCCCAGCCAAATTATCCATATTCTCAGGATCGCTAATTACCTGATCAATCCACTCCACAATTTGTACCACTTCCGTTTCCTTCATCCCTCTCGAAGTAATGGCAGGCGTACCTACACGTATGCCCGAAGTAACAAAAGGCGAGCGAGTATCAAAAGGTACCATGTTTTTATTAACCGTAATATCGGCGAGTCCTAGTGCGTAATCGGCTTGTTTGCCAGTGATGTTTTTGTTGCGGAGGTCAATCAACATCAAGTGATTATCCGTCCCACCAGAAATGATATGGTAATCACGTTTCACCAATTCGGTAGCCATTACCTGTGCATTTTTAATAACCTGCTCGCAGTACGTTTTAAAGGCAGGCGATAAAGCCTCGCCATAAGCCACCGCTTTAGCAGCAATAATATGTTCGAGTGGGCCGCCTTGTGTACCAGGAAAAACACCACTATTTAAAATCGCACTCATTTTACGAATCGCTCCTTTAGGCGTTTTACGTCCCCACGGATTATCAAAATTTTTGCCCATCATTATCATACCGCCTCTAGGGCCACGAAGGGTTTTGTGCGTAGTAGTGGTAACAATATGGCAATGGGGGAGGGGATTGTTGAGTAAACCCGTAGCAATCAATCCAGCAGGGTGCGCAATATCTGCCATTAGCAAAGCTCCTACCTTATCGGCAATAGCTCTAAAGCGTTCATAATCCCAATCACGAGCATAGGCAGAGGCACCGCAGATAATGAGTTTAGGTTGTTCCTTAATGGCGGTTGCTTCTACCTTATCCATATCAATAATGCCTGTATCCTTTTCTACGCCATAAAAAGTAGGGCGGTAAATTTTACCTGAATAATTAACCGACGAGCCATGTGTTAAATGCCCACCATGGGATAAGTCAAATCCTAGAATCTTATCACCAACTTCTAACACCGCCAACATCACCGCCGCATTAGCCTGCGCTCCTGAGTGCGGTTGCACATTAACATAAGCTGCCCCAAACAATTCCTTTGCTCTATCAATAGCCAATTGTTCTACTTTATCTACAATTTCGCAGCCGCCGTAGTAGCGTTTGCCAGGGTAGCCCTCGGCATACTTATGCGTGAGTACGCTACTCATAGCTTTACGTACTTGTTCACTCACAAAATTTTCCGAAGCAATTAGCTCAATGCCATTTGTTTGGCGCGCTACTTCTGCGTCAATCAAATCAAAAATTTGGGTATCGTTTTGTATCGTTGTTGCTGTTGTAAGCATAACTGGAAAAAATGATTATTGGTGAATTAAATGGGTGTAGGGTAATGGTGTTGCTTTTGGGAGGGCAAAGATAATAAAATTAGGGGGAAAGGGTATGGGAGAAGGGAAAATTTAAAAATAATAGAAGGGATGCTTGTGTAAAATGCCAACACCTAATTATATGCAAAACGTTAGACATTTGTTTTTGTATTGTAAAAATAAACAATGGGTAAGTATTTGTTTAAAAATTTTTTATAAATTTGATTTAATCTTGATGGGATTTTTTTTTTTTTAAATGCTTATCGCTGTTTAGATTTTGCTTAGTCAAGCTATTAATATTTAGAGAGATATTATAAAATTAGCAGGCTTTGAGTCAGGAGTACAATAAACATTGGTAATTTTTGGAAGTCGCTAACCTCTTTTTAGCTTGCTTTATAATAAGCTTAGAAACATAATTTGTTTTAATTGCAATTTATTGCTAAAAAAACGC
>JAHDBT010000288.1 GCA_020630215.1 Bacteroidota bacterium | reverse complement strand
CAAGGTTCAGGAGAATCTGGTATTAGTAGTTTTGTTGTTAGCTTATTAGATGCAAATGGCAACGTAGTAGCACAAACAACTACGGATGCGAATGGTAACTATAACTTCCCAGATTTAGGAGCAGGTAACTATACGGTAAGTGTAGCGGCTGTTGGTCCAAACGGCGAAGCGTCAACAACACCAATTAGTACTAGTATTGCATTAGGTGCAGGCGAAAATAATCCTGATAACGACTTTGGTTATCAACCAATCGTAACACCAGATTGTGCTTGTACTAATCCATGTGCTATTAACTACGTATCAACTGCAACTTGTGATGATGGGTCTTGTCAATTCCCTAATCCAGACGATGGTTGTCCATTAACCGCTGATACTTATGATACCGCAACATGTACTATCATTAATACACCTCCAAGCTGTGATGATGGTTGTTCATTAACCAACGATGTGTTTAATGCAGAAACATGCGAGTGTGTTTACATCGCTCCTGATGTAAACGATGGCTGTCCATTAACAACAGATACTTGGGATGCAGCAAACTGCCAAGTAATTAACCAAGCACCTGCTTGTGATGATGGTTGTCCTTTAACAACTGATTTCTTCGACAACAACACTTGTGAATGTGTATTTGCAGAACCTAATGTAGATGATGGTTGTCCATTAACGACAGACTTCTTCGATGCGGGTTCTTGTCAAGTAATACACCAAGCACCTAACTGTGATGATGGCGATGAATGTACCATTGATAGCTTCAATCCAACAACTTGTTCTTGTACAAATGTATTAGACCCTGATTGTGGTGGATTGCCTGCGTCGTTAGGCAATACGGTTTGGTTAGATACGGATGGAGATGGTATTTTTGATAATAACGAATCTGGTATTGGTGGTATCACCATTACACTATCAGATACGAACGGAAACCTTGTAGCTACGACTACTACTGATGGTAATGGTTTCTATCAATTTACCAACTTAATCCCAGGCACTTACATTGTAACGGTACCAAGTACTGGACCTAGTGGCGAAATGCCAACTACATCAACTAGCAACACGGTTAGTTTATCCTCTGGCGAAAGCAACCAAAATGTTTTATTTGGTTACTCCATGTCAACTGGAAACGACCCAGGAACAATTGGTGACTATGTTTGGTATGATAACGACCAAGATGGCGTACAAGATGCTAATGAAGGTGGTATCGCTGGTATTATTATTACACTATTAGATAACAACGGAAATGTAATTGCTACGGATGTTACAGACGCTAATGGTTTCTATCAATTTAATGTAGAGCCAGGTTTCTATCAGGTAATTGCTCCAGCGGCATTAGCATCAGGAGAAGAACCAACTACTTTGACTACTGTAAATGATATTCAAGTAGCTTCTGGCGAAAATGAAAATGGTATTGACTTTGGTTATGCTATTGGATTACCGCCATTACCAGTTGAAATTATCAGCTTAGATGGCGAAGTATTGGTAGATGGTAACTTAGTGAAATGGGTAACTGCTTCTGAAATTAATAACGATTACTTTATTTTAGAACACGCTACTGATGGTGTGAGCTACGAAGTAATTGATACACAAGATGGCGCAGGGACTACCTCAACAGCTAACAGTTATAACTACTTACACAAAGAAGCTCCTACAGGTATTAGCTACTACCGTTTAAGTCAATCAGACTTTGATGGTAATATTACCGAAGTAGGTATTGTAACGCTTGTAAGAGGTGAAACTACTTTTGAGTTTACCAATATTTACCCAGTACCAGCAGTCAACGTAATTAACGCTACTTTCTTTGCAGATAAAGAAACGGTTGCTACTGTAACCATGTACGATATGCTAGGAAGAACAGTTAAGGTAGATACACAAACAACGACTAAAGGAGAAAACAGTTTGCAATTAGATGTAAGCGTTTATCCAGTTGGTGTTTATATTCTTACCATTGATAATGGTGTAGATATGATTACAACCAAATTTGTTAAAGAATAGCAAATTGAGTTGTTCAAATTTTATCGTTTCATTTTAATAAATCAAAGGGAAAGTCGCCTTGTCGCTAAGGAGGCTTTCCCAACGATTTACTTTAAATGGAATTAATCAGGAAAACACTATTATCAAAAAATAAAACTTTATTTAACTATTTTGCTTTTGTTAATAATCATAGTAACCAAATAACAGCATTAACAAAGCAAACTTCAGCATAATACATTGTGGGTTAATAATGTTACTGAGTTATAAAAATAAACCGAGCAAAATTTTTGGTTGCCCCCAAATAATACAGTATTTATTGAGTTTGTAGTGTTTATAGACCTCTATCTTTTTAGTAGATAGAGGTCTTTTTTTTTCTAAAAAAACATCCATAAATTTTATATTTAGTCACTTTTGACTAAATTTGTGGTCGAAAGTGATAAATTGGATAAAATGGTCAAACAAAACACAAAGGATAAAATTATTACTGAAGCAATAACCTACTTTAATCAATACGGTTTTGGAGCAGTTTCCTTACACGAACTAGCACAAAATATAGGCATTAGCAGAGGTAATTTAACCTACCATTTTAAAGATAAAAACACCTTGTTAAAATCCATTGCCCAACAAATGTGGCAAAAAATGGAAACCGAGCGCAACAAATCGAGGCAATTACCATCCTTCGAAAACCTACACAACGAAGTACAATTGTACTACCGTTTCCAAAAAGAATATGCTTTTATTTTTTTAGATGGACAAGTGCTTAACCATCCAACTATTAAACAACAATTTCGAGAAATGACGGAGCAAAGCATTGCTGATAATCGAGCAAGCATTGCCTTTGCCATTAAAATGGGAAACATGCATCCCGAACCCTTAGCAGGCATGTACAACCACATTGCCTTTACTTCTTGGATGTTGGCTTTTTACTGGCTACCACAACAAATTATACGAGGCGAAAAAACAGAAGAAGACGGCGAAAAAATGATATGGAGCATTTTACTCCCTCACTTTACCAAAAAAGGAGTCGAATCTTTTAAAGCTTTTTTTGGGGAAGATTATTACCACAACCTAGGCAAACCTTTCGAAACCGATTTAAGTAAACACATTGCCTTTTAATCAGGATTAAGACTTACTATTTTTCCAAAAAATAGTAAGTCTATAGGTTTGCCTAAAAAATTTATGATTTTCAAAATTTCGAGTCTTCGTATCGAAATAAAAAAAGCACAAAGTTCCCCCAATACAAAACTACCAATACCATGTAAAAAATAGCATTTACCACGTACCAAATAAAAACAACGGCGCAGCGCAGCCGTCCCAATACTAACTACCAACTACCAAAACATGCAATCAATAAAATCAAAAATAAACCCCAACGGACAACAGTTCAAAGACAATCATGCTGGCATGATGGAACTTGTTGAAAAGCTCGAAAAACACCTAGTAGAAAGCCGTTTCCAAGGGAAGGAACGACATATAGAACGTGCTAGGAAAAAAGGCAAAATGCTAGCCCGTGAACGCCTAGAACTAGTGCTAGATAAAGACAGCCCTTTCCTAGAACTCCTTCCCCTAGCAGGAATGGAAATCAAAGGCAGTTTTGGCGCAGGCGGAACCAACGTTTCAGGTATCGGCATTGTATCTGGCAAGCTGTGCATGATAAACTCCAATGTAGGAACCCGTAAAGGCGGTTCGGTAGATTATGCCACCACATTTAAAGCTTTACGCATAGGAGAAATTACCCTAGAAAACCGCCTGCCAACCATCAACCTAGTAGAAAGCGGCGGCGCAAACTTGCCCGACCAAGCCAAAATTTTTAACTACGGAGGCGAAACATTCCGACAAATTACCCGCCGTTCCAAAGCAGGCTTACCTACTATTTCCATCGTATTTGGCAATGCAACCGCAGGCGGTGCGTACGTACCAGGCATGTCCGATTTTTCCATCTTCCAAAAGCAAGCCGCCAAAGTGTTTTTAGCAGGGCCGCCCCTAGTAAAAATGGCCACCAACGAAGAAGCAACTGATGAAGAATTAGGAGGCGCAGAAATGCACAGCCGCATATCAGGTGTATCTGATTACCTAGCAGAAGACGAACTCGATGGTATCCGCCTTGCTAGAGAAATTATGGAAATCGTTAACATTTCCAAACCCCATTTCATCCCCACAGAACCCATCGAAGAACCATTATACAATGCTGAAGAAATACTAGGCGTAGTAAGCCCTAAAATCAAACAACCATTTGATGCCAGAGAATTAATTGCTAGGGTAGTAGATGGTTCTAAATTTTCTGAATTTAAACCAGAGTATGGTAGTACAATGGTAACAGGTTGGGCAAAAATTCATGGTTATAAAGTAGGCATTTTAGCTAATAATGGCGTTATCTTTTCCGAGTCGGCAAACAAGGCAACGCAGTTTATACAGTTATCCAATAAAAATAACATCCCATTAATTTTTATGCACAACACAACCGGATACATGGTTGGAAAAGCCTACGAAGAAGGCGGCATTATTAAAAATGGAGCCAAGCTCATTAATGCCGTTTCCAACAGCGATGTCCCACACATCACCCTCATGATAGGCGGTTCCTACGGCGCAGGAAATTACGGCATGAACGGCCGTTCTTATCGCCCCAGATTTTTATTTGCCTATCCCAACTCTAAAGTTGGCGTAATGGGTTCCGAGCAACTAGCGGGCGTAATGGAAATTATCCAACGAGCATCTGCCGCCAAAACAGGCATGCCCTACGACGAAAAACAAGGCGAAATGATCCGCATGATGCTCATCAATGAAGCAGAGAAAAAATCATCCGCTTGGTACTCCACCTCCGAACTATGGGACGATGGCTTACTTGACCCTAGAGAAACCCGTAACTATTTAGGAATTAGTTTAGCTGTAGTTTATAACCAAGAAATTAAAGGAGCAGATGGGTTTGGAGTATTCAGAATGTAGTTGAGTAGCCAGTTTCTTGTAGTCCCTTAAAATAAAAATCAATCATGCAAAATATAAACACCATCCTCATAGCCAACCGTGGAGAAATAGCCTCCCGTGTAATACGCACCTGCCGAAAAATGGGCATCAAAAGCATAGCCGTTTTTTCGGAAGCAGACCGCCATGCTTCATTCGTAGAACAAGCAGATGTAGCCGTATTTATTGGCGAAAGCACACCAGCAGCCTCCTATTTAGATCAAGATAAAATAATAGCCGCTGCCAAAAAAACAGGTGCAAACGCCATCCATCCTGGCTATGGCTTCTTATCCGAAAATGTAAGCTTCGCTAAAAGATGTGAAACGGAAGGCCTCATCTTTATAGGCCCAAATCCAGCGGCAATTGATGCAATGGGTTCTAAGTCGAAGGCGAAGGCATTGATGAAAGAACACAAAGTGCCAGTCGTGCCAGGTTACCAAGGAGATGACCAAAGTGTAGCTACTTTAACCAAAGCTGCTAAAAAAATAGGCTTCCCAGTATTACTAAAAGCAACCGCAGGTGGAGGAGGCAAAGGGATGAGGATTGTACACGAAGCCAAAGAAATAAAAACAGCCATTGCAGCCGCCAAAAGAGAATCAAAAAGTGCCTTTGGAGATGATGAATTAATTGTAGAAAAATACATCGCTTCGGGGAGGCATATTGAGTTTCAAATATTTGGCGATAAGCATGGAAACGCTATCCATATTTTAGAGCGAGAATGTTCGATTCAGCGACGCTACCAAAAAGTAATAGAAGAAAGCCCATCGCCAGTACTAGCAGAAAAGGTGCGTAAAAAAATGGGACAGGCAGCTGTACAAGCCGCCAAAGCCTTGCAATACGATAATGCAG
This sequence comes from Bacteroidota bacterium, assembly GCA_020630215.1. GTDB lineage: Bacteria > Bacteroidota > Bacteroidia > Chitinophagales > UBA2359 > JAHDBT01. The sequence continues at coordinate 3,241 of JAHDBT010000288.1, read as the reverse complement.
GAACCGTAGAATTTATTTACGATGAACAAAGTCAAGAATTTTATTTCCTAGAGGTCAATACTCGGCTACAAGTAGAACATCCCGTTACCGAAGAAGTAACAGGATTAGACCTCGTGCAAATGCAAATAGAATCGGCACAAGGAATGCCGTTGGCAGTGCAACAAGAGGAGATAGAAGGAATAGGATATGCCATCGAATGCCGCCTCTATGCCGAAGATGCCCACAACGACTTTTTACCCGTAACCGGCACTATCCAACGCTTTGAAATACCAGATGTAGACGGTTTGCGAGTAGAAACCGCCATACGTAGCGGCTCCGAAATATCCATTTACTACGACCCCATGATTGCCAAACTAATTGTATGGGATAACACGCGCCAGGGAGCTATGCGTAAGATGCAATACGTACTTCGCAACCTAGTATGTTTAGGCATCACCACCAACCAAGATTTCCTACTACACCTCCTAGAAAACCCCGATTTTCAAGTAGGTAATTACGACACCCATTTCATCCAAAATAAAATTGATTTAAACAATTTTGCCAATACAAAAGAAAATAAAAATACCTTTGCCTGTATCGCTGCTTGTTTGCACGAATGGCAACAAAGAGAAAGCAAAAGAACTTTACTGCGTTCCATCCCATCAGGTTGGCGCAGCAATTTTAGCAACTATCAACAAACAACCTATCTAGTAGCAAAAGGGGAGGAGGAAATAGTCGTTAAGTACCGTTTCCAAAAAAATGCCTTCACCTTTTTACTAGGAGAAACCACTTACAAAGTACAATTAATTGATGCTACGAAAGAACATTGTCGACTAGAAATAGATGGTTTACAATACTTATTCAATATTGCTCAAAATGGGCAACATTATTTTGTCCATAATGAAGCAATAGGTGGTGTTCCACTCATTCAAAAAGAACGATTCCCTGCTAAAGAAATCGCTAAAGTAGAGGGCGGTTATGAAGCACCAATGCCTTCGCAAATTATTAAAGTTTTAGTAAGCGCAGGGCAGGAAGTAAAATCAGGTGATGCACTCATTATTTTATCTTCTATGAAAATGGAAAACACCATTGAAGCCGAAAAAGATGGCCTAGTAGAAGAAGTATATGCCAGCGAAGGAAGCAATGTAGAAGCAGGATTTTTACTGCTAAAAATCACCTAAAAAACGCAGCAACTTAAAATTAATGACCAAAGCTCAATTACCAAATTTCAAATAATAATCAATGACCAATATTCAGTTCTCAAAATTCTAAAATCGTCAGCAGGAAAACTGATTACTGGAAACTGGCTACTGTCCACTAAAAAAAACTCCGTGAAACCTAGTGTAAAACTCGGTGAAACTTAGTGGGAACAATCACTAGCAGGAAAACAATCAAGCAATTTAACCATAAAACAATTCAACAAAACATGGCTCATAAAAAACTCATACTATCCGCAGCCTTAACAGGCGCAGCAACCAACCGCAGTCATTGCCCCTACATTCCATACACGCCCGTAGAGTTAGGCGAAGAAGCCAAGCGAGCAGTAGATGCAGGTGCAAGCATCGTACACATACATGCCCGTGAAGACAATGGAATGCCTAGTTGGAGACTAGAAGTATTTGAACAAATACACGAAGAAGTACGCAAGCGTTGCCCCAATGTAATTATCAACTATTCGACAGGCGCAATAGGCATTCCTAATGAGGAACGTATACGACATGTAAAAGCCCTAAAGCCAGATATGGCCGCCTTTAATATGGGCAGTATGAATTACGCCATCTACTCCAAAAAAGCCAAACAATTTTACTGGAACGGCGTGTTTGAAAATTCGTTTGATACCATGCAATTCTTCGTAAACGCCATGCGAGAAGCCGGTACAACCCCCGAAATGGAATGTTTTGATACAGGACATATTAGAAATGCACAGCCACTTAGAGATATGGGCTTAATTCCAGAAAATGCGTGCTACAGTTTGGTAATGGGTGTACTAGGAGGCATTCCTGCAAGCCCCGAAAATTTAATGCATCAAATTAAGCAAGTACCCGCAGGCCGATTTTGGCAGGTAATTGCGATTAGTCGCAAACAATGGCAAATGGCCGCCATCGCCTGCACCATGGGTGGCAACTTTAGAGTAGGCTTAGAAGACAACTTCTACCTCCCCAACAACGAAATGGCCAAATCGAATGGCGAGTGTGTAGAATGGGGCGTAAAATTAGCCAATATGATGGGCCGCCAAATTGCCAGCATCGACGAAGCAAGGGAGATGTTAAACATCCCTAACCGAGAATTAGTAAGCTAAACAATTTACTTTGAATCAGCAGGAAAAAAATGTCTGAATTGGGATAGCCTGGATGCTTGGATCTAACGTCAGCAGGAAAATAAATTTTAAATCCTAAATCTTCGATTCTAAATTTTAAATCAAAAAAAATGTTTTCAAAAGAACTATTCAACAATAAAGTAGCCCTAGTAACAGGCGGCCGCAGTGGCATCGGATATGCCATTGCCAAAATGTTGCTACAGCTTGGCGCAAAAGTAACCATCGCTTCCCGTAAAGAAGCCCCCCTACAAAAAGCCGCCGAAGAATTACAAGCCTTTGGCGATTGCGAGTACAAAGCCTGCGACATCCGCAAAACAGAAGAGATACAAGCCTTAGCCGAGCAAATAAAAACCAATCATGGTCGTTTAGATATATTGGTTAACAATGCAGGCGGACAATTTCCAGCCCTAGCAGAAATGATCAACGATAAAGGATGGAATGCGGTAATCAACAACAACCTAAACGGCACTTTTTACATGACCCGTGAAATGGGCAACAGCTTTTTCATCCCTCAAAAGGAAGGCATTATTGTCAACATCATCGCCAACATTTACCGAGGCTTCCCAGGCATGATACACACGGGTGCAGCAAGGGCAGGTGTAGAAAACATGTCCAAAACCATTGCTGCCGAATGGAGCGATTTTAATGTGCGTATTAATTGTGTAGCTCCAGGCATTATCGAGTCATCAGGATTAGATGGTTACCCCCCTCCAATACAAGCCATGTTTGAGGAAGCCAAAAAAGCCATTCCAGCAGGTCGTTTTGGTACAGTGGAGGATGTGGCAAATGTAGTTACCTTTTTAGCAAGTCCACTAGCAAGTTATGTTAATGGTACAACGCTTTATGTAGATGGTGCGCAGCATTTAAATTACGATATTATGGGGTTGCCAAGGGTGATTCGGTCGTTTATGAATCCTTCTTAATATTGATAGAGTCGTAAATAAA
>JAHDBT010000287.1 GCA_020630215.1 Bacteroidota bacterium | reverse complement strand
GAAAAATATAATTAAATTTCTTGGTGGACTTTATTTTTTTCATTTCACTTAGCAGAAAACCTTTAACCCAACCCAATCCAACTTAATGCTGCCGTTGTATTAAGCTTTGCACAACGCTTAGTAAAGGTTGTTTGTTGGGGCTAGGAATTGTACTAATGGCATCTAAATGTTTAAATGCTTGTTCGTAATATTGCTGCATAGCTTGTTGTGCTGCCTCTTTTACGGATAACTGATCGTAGACTTTTTTTACTGCTTCAATTTTTACTTCTTGTTGGTAATCTGCTGTATTTAGCCAATAATTGAGTTGGCTTGCGGGTTCTCCTTGGGCAGTTTCTAAGGCTTTTACCAATAAATAAGTTCGTTTATTACGCAAAATATCGCCCCCAATTTTTTTACCTACTTGGGCTGCTTCTCCATACGTATCTAATAGGTCGTCTTGCAGTTGAAATGCCAATCCTATATTGCGGCCAAATTCGTAAATATGTTCGGCATCGGTTGTAGAGGCATTGCTAATAATGGCACCAATTTTTAAACTTGCTGCTAGTAATACCGACGTTTTTAAGGCAATCATTTTTACATAATCGGCCAAGGCTACATGCTTGGCCGTTTCAAAATCCATATCGTATTGTTGTCCTTCGCATACCTGCCGCGCCGTAAGGTTAAAAGTAGCGAGTACTGCTGCTAAATGTGAAGGTGCAACCATACACATCAATTCATAAGCTTTTACCAACATCACATCACCCGTTAAAATAGCCGTATTTAAATTGTATTGATGATGCATACTTGGCTTACCTCTTCTAAGAGCTGCCTCGTCCATTATATCATCATGTGCTAGGGTAAAGTTGTGAAATACTTCTATTCCTAAAGCTGGTGCTAAGGCATCTTTGGGATTTCCGCCAAACATTTGGCAAGCAATTAAACACAAAACTGGACGAATGCGCTTGCCGCCTAGTGCCATAATATAGTTAGCGGGTTCGTATAAATTGCTAGGCGCATCGGTAAAAGCGTTGGCTGCTAAGTAGTTGTTAAAAAGGGTTTGTAAGTTTTCTAGTGACTGCATTTTTTTATAATTAGTAATTAAATTGCTAAACTGCTAGGGGTGTTTAATTGTTAAATTGCTTTTTTCTGCGGGCAATTTTTGCTCCTTCAAAATTAAGAATTTCTTGTTGATATAATTGTTCGTATCGAATTCTTTAAAAAAATATTTTTCATAGGAAAAAGGAAATAGAAAACTATTTGAATTCGAGTATAAATTGGCATTAAGTGCTTGTGTTTAAATAATCGACACAATTTTTACAATCGACTTTTTTTCGCTAGACTAGACGGAAAACGCAGGCATAGCATCACTACAGCGAGTATTTCCAAGGGCGGATAGCGGAAAAAAGCCTGTTAAAAGCGTCGATTATTTGAATATTGGTACTTAATAATACGGCTGTAAGGTTAAGTAGCAAAGGGCAATATCAACATCCATTAGCATTTTTTTTATTTCAGTAATTACGGGTAATCTTTCTTCGGCAGCACTACCAATAATTACCAGCATTAAGCGTTCGTTATACACTCGATGTCGTAAAAACATTAATTTGCCAATTAGCGACATGGTTTTGGCTGCGCTTAAATCTTTGGCTAAGTGGCAAACAATGCCAATTTTGTGGTCAATATCGGCGGTTACTTTTAAGTTTAGTTCTTTATCAATAATTAATTTCGCAGTTACTTTGGGGAAATGTGTTTTAAGCGATTCGATAATAATTTTTTCGGTTTTGGCTAAGGTAGTTGCGTCTTGTGGAAGAATATCGAGGTTGTCGATAATGTACAATACATCTCCGCCCGAAGCCTGCATTCCAAACATGTTTTTACTAAACATTTGGAAGTCACGAATGCCTCTGCCCGTTTCCGAAAATACTTTTCGAAAAATGTTTTGGTTCCTTGGTCTTTCTTTTTGTTTGTTCATAAAATGAGTGGTTTTAAATGGATGAGGTTTTAGGTGCTACCTATTTTTATAAAGTGGATCATGTGCTAGTAGTAATTTTTCCATAATTGCATATACCTTGTCACGCAATTCGGGAACATCTTCTTCGCTAAGGTTGGCGGTTGGTATCGGTTCGCTAAAAATGGCGGTAATTTTACAGGGATGAAGCGGAAGTTTATCGTTGGTAAGCATATCACGAGTACCAATGAGTACAAAAGGAAGTATGGGTAATTGCGAGGCTACAGCGGTACGAAATGCGCCATTGTGGAAAGGTAGTAATGGCTGTTCGCCTGTTTTATTACGAGTGCCTTCGGGAAATAAAAGTACCGATATGTTTTCGCTGGCTTTACGAGTAATTTCTACGAGGCTTTTTTTGCGGCTTGCTTTATCTTTTCTATCTACTAGGGTAGAGGTTTGTTTAAACATGCGCCCCATAATAGGAATTTTACCTACCTCAATTTTTGCCAATGGCGAATAATAAGTCGGTACTATGGCATTAATGGCCAAGGCATCGCTTAAACCAGTATGATTGGTAACAAGCACATAAGCTTTGTTTGGCTCAACTATTTGTCGATTAACGTGCTTAAATCGAACACCTGTTAAAAATCCCCAAACCAATGACCAAAACCTATTGTAAAGTAATTGGTATTTAAGTGCTTTTTTTCCAAGGAATAAATTTAGGATTTCATAAATAGGAAATCCTATAATTAAAAACACTACAAAAATGGTCATCGACCAAGCCGTATATAAATATTGAAAAATTACCATACCACAAATATACAGCAAAAGGACTAGATTGTTAAATACTAGAATTGTTAAGTGCCATTAAAACAGATTTAATGGCTTTAGGCTGTTTATTCTTCGACATTAGTGCAAAAAGTAGAAGCCTTTAGTAGCCCCTAACCTAAGTTTTTGGTAAACAGGCTTTATTTTTTATTAGCTTTTGCTTTTTCCTTCGCTTTCGCTTTTTCCTTTGCGGCTTTAAAAATCACTTCTCCTTTAGCCAGCGCATCTACGTAGGGAATACTATCTTTTCTAATTTTTACTAAACAAGTATTTACTTTTAACCATATTGCGGTATCAGCAGGAGCTAAGTAGAGGGCGTGTAGTAAAGGTGTTTGAGCGTCGGTATATCTGCGTTTGGTAAACAGGCTATCGGCATAATTAACCAGCCTGTTTTTTTGTATGGTAAGGGTTTCTTCTATGAGATGTAAATTTTGGGTGATATTTACATTGTTTAAATTTTTATTCATGGCTTGTTTGTAGAGCGATTTAGCTCCTAGTAAATCCCCTTTTTGTTTCAATACTTCGGCTTGTTCTACTACCAATGCGCCTTCGGCTTTTTGCAGCAGCATGGTTGATTTATTGAGCAGTTCGGTATCGGTTGCTTTTAAGCTTTTTGCTTGTTTTAGTGTGGTAATGGCTTCATCGTAATTGCCTATGGTAATTAGGTTTTCGCTTTTAGAAATTTGTTCGGTAAACAAGCGGTTAGGGCTATTTTTATGGTAATTGTATCCCATAATAGCTAGGCCAATGAGCAAAAATAGCGGAATAAAAACAATGGCTATTTTTTTGAAATCGAAATTTATGTTGGCTCGTTCATTGTCCATAATTCCTTTTACGCTACCAGAGCGACTACTAGATTTATGGTCTTCGTAAATATTAGAAATAGGAGCAAAAGGAGATGTTTCTACTTGCATTAAGTAAGCCGAGTAATTTGTGTTTGCATGTGCTCTACACAGCCCACTAATTTTATCTAGGATTTTTTCTGCACCAGCGTCGCCTGTACCAGGAGCAGGAGCAAATAGGGGGAGTAGTTTATTATCGTCTATAGATTGCCATACGCCAGGTGTGCAGATGAGGAAGTAATCGTCGGCTTGTAAATCGGTAATAGTTGATAAGCTTGCCCACGAAGGTTCTAAGCCCGAAATTCCTCTAGGAAAAATGGTGCTTTTACCATGTTGCCGCATATTAATCATGTGGTCTTCGGTACGAAATAAAATGCGGTTTTTTCTAATTTGGTATACTCGGCTATTGCCAGCCCAAGCTACGGTTGCCGAGCCATCTAAATTAATATACACTAAGGCAAAGGTGCTGCTCATGCCCGACATTTCGGGGTTTTCATTAATGTGTTTTTGCATTTTACGCTCGGTAAATCGCAGGGCATCATTAATGTATAATTGGCCAATTCGTTCTTTTTTGGTAGGCTTCGATTTTATAAAATAATCTTCAAAACTATCTACTACCATTTGTGCTGCTTCTTCTCCTTGTTGCGTACCGCCAAAACCACTCGCAACCATCATTAATCGATTGGCGGCATCGGCATTTTCTATGGTAGGGTAAATACGATCTTGATTGTACGATTTTTTACCAGCTTCATTAAAGGCGTAAGGTTGTTTTAATGTTGTTTTCATATATTAAACTACTATTACTATTGGTTTGGGTTTATTTTTTTCATTTAGATGCTTTAGGCATTTTTTATTTATCACCTACCTATTTTTGGTCTTATTAAGGAAGAAGAAAAATGCAATATGCATATGGATGAATTGACGTAATTTGAAGCATTTTAAAGTAGAGTGGCAAGTTAGATAATTATACTTGAATTTGCTAGGAATTTAGAGTTTTTTGTGACAATTAAAGCCTTTTGTTGGGAAATGAGTAATTTGTTATGGGATTAAGGGCAAAAAAGGAACAAAGCTAGGAGGGAAGAGGGGAGTGGGCAGGGCGAATTTTAGTATTTGGGTGCTTCTGCTTCGCTTTACTGTTATAAGGAATAGTGAAAAAATAATTTACATTTTCCACTTCGATATTTCCCAATATCCTGCGTTACAAATACTCGTAATAGCGTTGCTATTATTTCGGCTACGCTCAATACAAGTACTGCGTTTTGCGCCTTGTCTATTAGAAAATCTCTTTGCGAAAATTTGTAAATTATTTTTTCACCATCCCTAAAGTAATTAGCATTTTTACAACTGGAAATAAACGATTTTTTTGTAGCAAGAGCGATTTTTTTTTTTGCAACGACCATAAGTGAATGAGAAAAAATAACTTCCACCACTCTGCTTACTCTTTTCTCCAATCCGGCGTTACAAATGCTCGCAACAGCCCGCTATTGCGCCTAGTCTTGAAAAAAACAATCGCACAGCTTGGTGAAGTTTATTTTTTTCATTTCACTAAAAGCAAAAACCCCTTGATTTTACTAAAAATCAAGGGGTTAAAAGGTGTGTGATTCAGCTGGGGCTCGAACCCAGGACCCACGCCTTAAAAGGGCGTTGCTCTACCAACTGAGCTACTGAATCAACCTATTCGCTTTAAGCGAGTGCAAATATAAGGCAATTACTTTTAAAGTCAATAATTTTTCAATTTTTTTTTTACTTTTTTTGAAAAAAAACTTTTCACGCTACTTTTTACTAGGCAAAAGCAAGGCAGATATTACTATAACAGCGGTTTAGAAACGTTTGTTTATAAAAAAGGCGGAGTTATTATTTATGTGTTACTAATCCAACTTTTTTCTTTTTAACCTCAAAGAGTTACCAATCACAATTACATCCGATAAAGCCATGGTAAAAGCGGCAATCATAGGACTTAATAAACCTACTGCTGCTAAAGGAATAGCCAGTATATTATAAAAGAAAGCCCAAAACAAATTCTGTTTAATCGTTATTACGGTATGTTTACTAATGCCAATAGCTTTGTTGATAGAGCGTAAATTAGCATTCAGTAAAATTACATCTGCCGAATCAATAGCAACTTCGCTTGCGCTGCTTAATGCAATACCTACGGTTGCTTTGGCTAGGGCAGGGGCATCGTTAATACCATCGCCTACCATTACGGTTGTACCTTTGTTGGTGAGTTCGTCAATCATTTCCAGTTTTTCCTTGGGCAGCTTTTGCGAGTAATATTCTGGTATGCCTAATTTGTGGGCCATGTAGGCCGTTTTATCTTCATTATCGCCACTTATTAATAAAGTGCGGATGTTGTTATCCTTCATGTACTCTACACATTGCACTGCATCGGGTCTTAATTTATCTTCCATATCTACCCAGCCTACTAAACCTCCATTTTTTAAAACATAAATGGCGTGTTTATCTTCGTCGGTAAATTCGGCAGCTATATTGTACGAACCTGCCATATAGGTATTGCCGTCGTCGTCTTTTCCCATAATGCCCAAACCTTTCATTTCTCGTACTTCTGCCATTGGCAATGGTTGGGTATCGGCACTTAAACTATCAACAATAGTTGTAGCTAATGGGTGCGTCGAGTATTTTTCGAGCCCTAGTAAAATTTGTTTAAAATCCTCCTCTGGAATATCGCTTTTTATATGGTTAATATGAAATGTGCCAGTAGTAAGTGTACCCGTTTTATCAAAAACAATATTTTTTAATTTCGATAAAGTTTCTAGGGTCATGCCTCCTTTTACCAAAATGCCATTTCTAGCAGCTCGTCCTAATCCTACCATTAAAGCCGTAGGCGTAGCCAATCCCATAGCACAGGGGCAAGAAATTACCAATACGGCAATACTATTCATCAAGGCAGTTTGTAAACTAATGCCTGCAAAATAGTAGCTAATAATAAAAGTAGCTGCTGCAATCATTAATACCAAGGGCACAAAAATGGCACTAATACGGTCGGCCAGTTTATGAATAGGAGGTTGGTCGGCTTGCGCCTTTTTTACCAACTCAATAATTTGCGACAGGGCAGTGTCCTTTCCTATTTTTTGTGCTTCCATTTTAATGCTGCCTAGTTCAAGGGTTGTGCCGCCAATCACTTGATGCTCGGTTGCTTTATCTACCAACAAACTTTCGCCCGTCATCATGGCTTCATTAGCCGAGCCTTCGCCCCAAACAACCTTCCCGTCGGTTGGAATTCGGTCGCCAGTATTTACTAAAAAGTGTTGCCCTACTTTAATATCCTTTTGGTTAATTTCGGTAATCTGCTCCATGCCATTAGGATTAATGGTTACCAATTTAACTTTTTGAGGGTTTAAATTATACAAGGCACGCAGGGCAGAAGTTGTTTGTCGTACTGCACGGTGTTCCATCACATTGCCAAGTAAAACCAGCGTAATAATACTAGCAGCCGTTTCCCAAAAAACAAATTTAGGGCCTAGCACCAAACTATAACCAATAAAACTATAAATAAAGGCGGCAGTCGAACCAATGGCAATTAGCACATCCATGTTAGGCACACCCGAACGCAGGGATTTAATGGCACTTGTTCCGAAATGCTCTAAGCCAATAATAAAAACGGGTAGGCAAAGTAAAAACTGTACGGTTGTATTATGTAAAATAGGCGTAGATAAAAACATGACCAGAATTAAAGGAATGGTTAACAAAACACAAAGTAAAGTTTTCCACTCTAACGACGACCATCCTAGCGATTCTTCCAAATGTAATTGGCTTACTTCCTCATCGGGTACAACAGAAAATCCTAATTTTTCTATTCCGTTAATTACGTCTTCTTTAGCCAATACGCCATTTATCTCAAACGATGCTTCGGCATTTGCAAAACTTACAGCTACATTTTGTAAGCCTTTCTTTTCCAAATATCGTTTAACCCCCAATGCACAATTATTGCAGGTCATGCCTTCAATACCCAATCTAAGCTGCTTGTATTCGCTCATACTTTTTTATAATAAAATGAATGGTTTGTTTTGTTGTTACTGTTCAACTAACTTATCGTTTCTATTTACCTTTTCGGTTACTGAGCGCAGTCAGAAGTAGTAGAAAAGATGCATAGAAACAAGTCTTATCGTCTTATTTAAGCCCGTTCACCTAATACTTCGATTACGTTCAATAAACAGTAAGCTCTTAGCTTTAATTTAAAACCGTGTTTATTTGAATAGTAACGTTTTAGTTTTAATTTACCTATTTATGCTGCCACAAAACATTTTTACCTGTTAATTATAATAATATTATAGGATTATAAGGCCCGCAAAAACAAGTGTTTTAATTATAAGAAAACTATTAACTGACTTTTCTATGAATTATTGCTAAATTAACAAAAAGAAAACATTAATTTTGCCGGCCATTTAGTTATTCCATTTTTATGTAAACGCTTTTAGTTGGTGAACAGTTCAGGCATTTTACATTTGGAATACGATACCGCAAAGGTAAATCAATATTTCTAAACCTAATAAACAAACGATTTATGAAATTTATTATGCACTTTTTATTGATAGCAACTATTGGCTCTTTTTTAGCCTGTGGAGGCGAAACAAGTAGTACCGCCGATAAAAGTACAAAGACAGAGGCAGAAGTTAGTCAAAAAACGGAAAAAAGTCAAGCTTCTTCTGGTAAAGCTATAACAAATGAAGGAATTACTTTAACTCCTGTGGCTTCTCCTGCATTTCCAGATGCAAAACTAAGCTTAACAAGCCCAACAAAGGAAGCCTTAAAGAAAGGCAAGGTAAAATTTGATTTTGGTGTAGAAAACTACGAATTAGGAAATCAAACGCCCGATGCAGGTAAAAAACTTTGCGCCAATTCTGCTAAGGGGCAGCACATCCATTTTATTTTAAACAATGCTCCCTATGCCGCCTTATACGAGCCTAAGCACGAAGTAGATATGGCAGAGGGCGTATATACGATGTTGGCATTTTTATCTCGTTCTTACCACGAAAGTATTAAAACAAGTGATGCTGTAGTTGCCAAAAACTTTGTTGTAGGCGAGCCAGAAATAAATCAAACCCCTGATTTAAGCAAAAAGCATTTATTTTACAGCCGTCCTAAAGGGCGTTATGTAGGAGCCGAGGATATTAAAAATATTATGCTCGATTTTTACTTGTTAAATACTGACTTAGTTACCGACGGAGATAAAATTAATGTTAAAATAGACGACATAGAATTTACACTAGATAAATGGCAGCCTTATATGATAGAAGGATTAGCAGAAGGTAAACACATTATTCAAATGCAATTAGTAGATTCGGAAGGCGAATTTATTAGAGGACCATTTAACAATGTAATTCGTGCTTTTGAGGTATATAATGATGAACCAATAGAAGAGTAAAACCTTGTTTATACGTTACTATTCAGCAACGAGTATAAGGTACTTTAGTATAATGTAGAAAGAC
>JAHDBT010000286.1 GCA_020630215.1 Bacteroidota bacterium | reverse complement strand
CTTTACCGCAATCGTTAATGAGGTGGATAAGGAAATAGTCGATGGTTAAATCGGGGTGATAATAGGGTTGTAAGGCTAAGTGTATGCCATTATCGGGTATATTTTGAAGATGGGTATTGAGTCCCATTTCTTTAATTTGGTTTACGGTATGGTCTTTTAACTCCTTTAATTCTTTTGCATTTAAAGGTTTTTTGCTAGGAGCTTTTTTCTTCGGATTTTTACTGACCAATAATTCTAAATGACCAATAAACACGGGTATCTCATCGTCGTCAATCATAACGATTGCCGTTTCTTGATCCAAAAAACGAGTTACAACTCCAACGTCTCTGGTGAAAAAAACTTCCACTTTATCGCCAACTGATATACGCATTTTTATAATAATAAGTAGTGAATGATTATTTTATTTTTCCTCCTTTGATAGAAAAAAGAAGGACTTGTTTGTTCGGACAAAAAAACTTCGTGACCTTTGTGTTGCTGCTAAATAGATGATAAACCTAGGAGCATTTGCAAATTTAATATTATTACTGCATGAAAAAAACATTGCGTTGGCAAATTGCCCAAAAAATTGAATTATGGTGGTGGCAAAACTACCTTAAAGCCAAACCCGAAACGGATTACCTCCTCTGGAAGAAACGTTATTGGCAGGGTTTGCTTAATCAGGTAACCGATGTTTTAACGCTTGCCCCCAACAGTAGGGTTTTAGATGCAGGTTGTGGTCCTGCAGGAATTTTCATTTTGCTACATCAACAAAAAGTTCAGGTTACCGCCATTGATCCATTGCTAAAGCAATACGAAAAAAATCTTGCTCATTTTAAGCCCACAGCTTATCCAAAGGTTACTTTTAAAGCGATGCCGCTAGAACAGTTACAAGATAAGCAATTATATGATACGGTGTTTTGCATGAATGTAATAAATCACGTTGCCGACATAAAAGATTGTGTGCAGCGGTTAATTGAAGCAACAAAGGTAGGAGGAAAATTGGTGATAACGATAGATGCACATAATTATGTTCTTTTTAAAAAGATATTTCGCTTATTACCTGGAGATGTGCTACATCCGCATCAATACGATTTAGCGGAATACGAAGCGATGTTTTGTAAGGAGGGGGTGCAATTATTAAAAACGGTACATTTAAAACAGGAGTTTTTCTTTGACCATTATATGTTGGTGTTGGGGAAGAGGAAAATAATCAACATTCACCAATAAAGTTCCCCTACTCAAAAACATATAAATAGGCACTTGCCCTTTTGCTTTCAATAGCTTTTAACTGCTTACCCATTTTATTAAATGCAGGTAATAATGCTGCTACCTGCCGTGGCGGAGTGTGCGAAAATAACAACCAAACTTTTGTTGGTCCTTGCTGAGTAGCCAATTTTTCCTTTAAACTTTTTTGGTGATTATTCCATTTTGTATAGTGGTATTTTTTTAGCGGAAACTGCATTGCGTAATCACTTAGTTCTACATAATACCTAAAGCTAGGAACGGCTTCGTGATGTATGTGAATAAAATCGTAATTGCTAGGAGGCAATGCACTTAGTTGTGTTAAAATGGGTTTGAGTTCTTCTAGTTGATAAGGTTTATAAAGGTACTGATAACTTTTAGCCCCTCCTACACTAATTAGCATTAAAGCAAGCCATAAAATTTTTAGTGGCACCTTACTTTTTGCTAGTAACCAATTTGCACCCACCCCAATGAGTAACATCAACAAGGGAATATAAAACAAACTTAAGCGAGGCATTAACGAATATTGATGCATAGCCGATGCTGCCCAACAAAATACAATAGGTAGCAAAATTAACAAAGATTTTAACTGCTGCGTTTTAATAAGTTGGTACATCCCTAATAGCCAACAAATAATACCCCACACAATTGCCAAAGCCGTTACCCCAATGGTAGTCCTAATAATTTGATGCAGAATATTTTGGGTTGTTTTTAAATCGGCCATGCTAAGTGGAGGGAAAGGGAGGAAATTTCCTTCGTGTGCTTTTTGTAAATAGTCCGAACCGATATCGGCTGCTAGTATTTGGAAATAGTATAGACCAAAACTTATTAGCCATATTGCGCCTGTAAACACTAATGGGAGGAGTGCTTTGCTATTTTTTTGTTGAATAAAACTTAATCCATAATACGCCCCAATAGCTGCTAAAACAAAAATGGAAGGCATCGAAAACCAAACCGCAACTGCTCCTACAATTGCCCATAATAACCAATACCCTGTTTTAGTTTTGCCTAGTAATTTACTAGGAGCAATATGCAAGGCAAGTAACAACAGCACTAGGGTCAACATCATATCTGTACTGTACTGTTTTATTTCGGTGCTGTAGCGAATAAAGGTTTCTGAAACCGCAAATAAAGCCAAAGGGTAAACAGCAATTTTTAGGGGCAAAAAATAACGACAAAGCTTATAAAAAAGGAATAAAGCCAATAAACCCGATACCAACGGAAACAAACGCAGGGAAAATTCTTGGTTACCAAAAACCCACCAACAAATTTTTTGGATGCTCGAAAAAATAGGCGGCGCATATTGTTCGTAGCTTAAGGGCTGCCACAATGCTAATAGTGTTTTTTCGATGTAATTACGTGCAAGGTTGGCCTCATCAATAAATAAGGACCGATTTTGAAAATACACCAACAAACGCAGCAATGCACCATATACCAAAATGGTAATACTTAGCCATTTAAAATTTATTTTCCCAACATGTTTATTCCATTGCTTTAACATAGCTTGTGCTAGTTTATTAAAAGAGCTGTTTTAAATAAGGCGAATATAAGGTGTTTTTTGTATCTTTAGGTGTTTTTTTAAAAACTCGTTTTTTTATTTTAACCACTAAACAAATTTTTCTCTTGAAGAATACAGAAGCCACACTCAATGCATTATTAGGACATTTTTTACCCATTAACAAACACTGCCAATTATTATCGAAATACTTTAGTAGAGGCGAACAGGTGCAATGGATAAACGTAGCCAATTGGCTGCAAGTTGCTTCGGGTATTCGGGGCATTGATTACGATGCAATGCAACACAGTACTGCTTATGCGTTGCCACATAAACAAGTGCAAGAGTATGTGCAGCAAAAACAAAAATTACACGATGAACTCATTTTAGAATTGGTTATTTTTAATTTTATTTATAGCGGATTAGAGTGTTTACTAGGCAGTTTGCGTTTGCCTGCTTGTCCGCATCAAAGAGGGAAAATTGCATCTGCCAGTTTTTTTATGAAAGAAAATTTTGACAACCAATATGTACCTATAAAATATTATATCGGCTTAGGGGGCGTATTGCGTAAATTGCTACGCAAATACTTTGGCGAAGAATACGAACAATATTTTGAAGAAACCGAATGCGCCAGTATTTCAAGTTTGGCTTTACGGGCTATTTATAAATTGCGGAATCACCTAGTACATGGTACTTTCTTTTTTCCTGAACCAGAAGAATGGAGTGCCGAAAAACCCCTCGACACCCAAATTATTAATGTAAGTACTCGCCTACTTTTGTTAAGCTTACAAATGATAACGATGGCCTATTGCAAACAAAACAAACTGCCCATTGCCTTTGAACCTATTGGCTTAAACCCCGATAAACCACAAGAACGGACTCTCATCTATTTAAACACTTTACACCTAATAGACGAATCGAAACAAGTACCCGCTATGCCCGATTTTGGGAACTATTAATTGTAGAAAGTATTTTTAGTATTTTTTTCCTAGCTTTGTCCAAAATCTAGTTATTGGCAGGTAGTAATAAAATACAAAATAGCAATAAAATAATGAACAAGGCAGCCCCAACCAATCAACCCTATGCAATGGTGCTAGGACTCACACAGGATGCAGGCTATCCACAAGCAGGATGTGCTAAGGACTGTTGTAAAGCAGCATGGACCGATCCCACAAAACGCCGTTTCCCTGTTTGTTTAGCTATTGTAGATCCTGTAGAAAACCAAACATGGCTGCTAGAGGCAACACCCAATATTAAAGAACAACTTTACTTACTTAACAGCACCGCAGGATACGAAAACAGCCGCCTACCCAACGGCATTTTTTTAACACACGGACATATTGGACATTACACGGGCTTAATGCAATTAGGACGAGAAATAATGGGCGCAAAACAAACGCCTGTTTACGCCATGCCTCGTATGATGACCTTCCTAAAAAACAATGCCCCCTGGAATCAGCTAGTGGAATTTAAAAATATACTACTCGTACCTATACAAAACAACGAATCAATTGTACTGCATCGGCATTTACGCATTACGCCTTTTTTAGTACCACATAGAGATGAGTTTACAGAAACGGTTGGTTACAATATCCAAAGTAAAAACACTTCCATTTTATTTATTCCCGATATTGACAAATGGCATAAGTGGGAAACCGATATTCGCAGCTTAATTCCTAAAGTAGACTTTGCTTTTGTAGATGGCACCTTTTATAAAGACGGAGAAATTTCGGGCAGCACCATGAACAAAGTCCCCCACCCTTTTATAGAAGAAAGCATGCAAACTTTTGCCGATTTGCCTCCTAAAGAAAAAAACAAAATACATTTTTTTCATTTTAACCACACCAATCCCGTCCTACAAAAAAATAGCCCCGAAAGACAAGCAGTAACCGCCGAAGGATTTAGTATTGCAGAACAAAGGCAAATTATTTTGTTGTAAGTTTCTGGTTTATTCTATACCTTGCAAAGTAAATGTTGAATGGCTGAATTGTTGAATGGTTTTTAATTGCTAACGCTGAGGTATTACAAAATTCAAATAAGCATATGCCGTAAAAGCATTTGCTTTCAGGCACTACCATATCAACATGGAGTAAACTAAAAACTTTTAACCCAAAACTAAAAACCTATAATTTTCAGATGAAAACATCTATCCAAACAGCACCTAATTATACTTGGGGAAATAAATGTCAAGGTTGGCATTTGGTCAACACTCCCTCCTTGGGTATTATACAAGAAACAATGCCGCCCAATACGGCCGAAGCGCAACATCGACACCACAAAGCGCAACAGTTTTTTTATATTCTTAGCGGTATTGCTACCTTTGAAATACAAAACCAACAACCCATTCTATTAAATAGCAACGAAGGTATACATGTAAAAGCAGGTCAGGTGCATTGTATTAAAAATAACGGCAACACACCACTACATTTTCTAGTAATTTCGGAGCCACACTCGCATGGCGACCGAGAAAACATGAAGTAAGCCCCCCACATTTTGTAGCAATAAGAAATGATTAACACCCTAAATTGAAACTCATTTTTTTACCTACAATACGACCTTTAAAATGTTTAAAAAATTAATTGTTACTGCCGATGATTATGGTTATATGAACCATATAGACGAGGGTATTATAGCAGCTGTAAAAGCAAATCGGGTAAGCACGGTTTCCTGCTTTACCAACATTCCTTTAGCACAACTCAAAGCTAAAATTAAAAAACTACAAGCAGCTAATCCTGCAGTAGGCATTGGTGTGCATTTAACCATCACTTCGCACCAGCCACTTACACATGCCCCTAGCCTAACCAGCATCCACCCACAAACGCAGCAAACCGTTTTTACGCCTGTGCGCCAGCATCGCCTCCGCAAAATAAACCTAGCAGCACTAAAAACCGAACTCCTTGCCCAAATAGAACAACTGGCAAAAATTATTGGTCTGCAAAATATCGACCACCTAAATAATCACCACCACCTATTGTATTTACACCAGCCTTTTTTTGATATTTTAACCGACCTAGCCGCCAGCTATTGCCTGCCAATACGCAGCCCTATGCGATGGTCGGGAAATAAGCCTGTACATATATATGCCGAACATAAAAAAGCCTTGCTCAAACTACCTATTCAGCAAGAAGCTATTAAGAGTTTTCCTTTGCGTAATGCCTTGCTAAGTGTAAAAGCCGCTTTGCCTAGTACTGCACAAACACTCGCAAAAACTTGTGCTAGTAAAAAAGTAAAACATCCGCACTTATTTATGGATCAAATTTATGGGCAACCTTATTTAAAAGATTGGAAAGATTATTGGCAACAAATAGACCAAGGAGAAATAGTGGAACAAATAATGCACCTTAGCGAAAAACCACAAATCCAAGATTACCAACAGCTCCCTTCGGGCCTCAACAACCGTTATTTTGAAGGACGATACCAAGAGTTTAATGCCCTAATGAGTACTACTTATAAAAACATTTTTGCAGATGCGCAGCAAGCCAATATTCCGCTAAAACTAGGCACTTACAAAGATTTTTTAATGCCTATAACAAATTAACCACAACACTTAGTGATATGAATCACCTAAAAAGCATTATTACCAACAAAAATAATGCTCCTGTATGATGGAACTCTAGTGACTCAGAACCTGAGCCTCTTGCTTCCTAATAAAACCACTAACCCGATTCCCAAAAATATTGTATCTTCATGATGACATTATATTTGCCGTGTAGAGACATTGCATTTTAGACGTTTTAATAGATGTTGTAATGGACGTTTTAATAGACGTTGCAGTGCCACGTCTCTACGGGATAGGATATACCAACCGAACATTATTCATTCCAAACAAACTATATACATCATGAAATACACCTTGCTATTATTACTTCTTTTACCCATTAGTTTTATATTATACATGAACAACACCAACGAGCAAACCGACGAAAACCTGATTCGTAAAATTTACGATGAAGCATTAGAAAATGGCGAAGGCTACGACAACCTCCGCTATTTATGCAAAGAAATTGGAGGGCGTTTAAGTGGTTCGCCGCAAGCAGCACAATCGGTAGAATGGGGTTACCAAATCCTTGAAATGCTGGCAGTAGATACGGTTTACAAGCAACCTTGCATGGTTCCGCATTGGGTACGGGGCGAAAAAGAACAAGCTCGAATTATTAGCAAACATATTGGCTGGGAGGATGTAAATATTTGTGCTTTGGGCAACTCTATTGCTACCGATAAATGGGGCATTACCGCACCCGTTATTGAAGTACAACACCTAGACGAAATTGCCAAGCTAGGAAAGAAAAAAGTACAAGGAAAAATTATTTTTTCTAACAAACACATGGACGATAAACACATCGACACCTTCGACTCGTATAGTGGCTGTGTAGGCGACCGCTACGATGGCGCACCCGAAGCGGCAAAGTATGGGGCGGCGGCTTTTATCCTGCGTTCGCTAGGGCATTTTGTAGATGAACATCCGCATACTGGCAACATGGCGTACAAGGATGATATTCCTAAAATTCCTGCTGGTGCTATTAGTACTTTACATGCCGATATGCTAAGTGGCATCCTTAGTAAAGACCCCGACGCAACGCTGCACCTCCGCATGAATTGCGAAACATTTCCCGATAAACCTTCTGCCAATGTAATTGCAGAAATTAAAGGCAGTACTTACCCTGATGAAATTATTATGGTAAGCGGACACCTAGATGCTTGGGATAATGGCGAAGGCGCACACGACGACGGTGCAGGCATAGTACAATCGATGGAGGTATTGCGAATTTTTAAAGCGCTAGGCATTCAACCTAAACGCACGGTGCGTTGTGTGCTTTATATGAATGAAGAAAACGGAACAAGAGGAGCGAAAGAGTATGCTAGAGTAGCGAAAGAAAAAGGCGAAAAATGTTTGTTTGCCATTGAGTCGGACAGAGGCGGTTTTACCCCTCGTGGCTTTACTGTTGATGGTACCGACGAAATTGTAGACGACCGCCTAGCAGCCATCAAAAAGCTACAACCTCTACTAGAACCTTATGGTATTCATTATTACCAAAAAGGATTTAGTGGCGTAGATATTCAATACCTAAAAGACCAAGGCGTAGCTTGCATTGGATTTATTCCTGATTCGCAGCGCTATTTTGATTATCACCACACCCCTAACGATACGTTTGATAAGGTAAACAAAAGAGAATTAGAAATGGGTGCTGCTACTATGGCTGCACTGGTTTATTTACTAGCAGAACATGGCTTGGATTACAAAGGAACAACAAGATAACTGCTACTTTAGTGAATGAGTTTTTTTTTTGCTACAAATGTGGAAAATCATGAGGATAGCCGTCTTAGTTATAGGACTGTTATAATAATACAGGATTAAGCTAAAAAACATACCCTAAGTAACGGTGGTATTTTACACCTTTTTTAGTTTAATCCTGTATTAATTCTCCAACTTCTACAATTTTCAAAACATGTCAAAACCCCAACAAAATTGCCCTTACATGGAGCTAAGTAATCATGTGTTATCACTAGCAGGCTGGCTTCAAAAAAAACAATTGGCTGTGCTAAAAAAACGCAGCATTTCTTTTCAGCAATATACGGTGTTAAGCATTTTAAAATCCTTACACCCTAAAAAGGCTAGTGTTAAAATAATTAAGGAACAAATGCGGCACGATAATTCCAATGTTTCTCGTTTAATTGAGACTTTAAAACTTAAAGGATTGGTTATTCGAGAAACGAACAAAAACGATAGGCGAGCAGTAGATGTTAGCTTAACAACAAGAGGCCTAAAAATAATTAAAGCCGCTATTAAGGATATAGGACAACTTAATAAAACCATTATTAAAACAACACCTATAGAAACAAAACACATTAACAAATTGTTAAACGAAGTACAGGGTGATGCTTAAAAAATAGCCCACCAATATGGTTATTTTATTACCTAGTACTTTATAATACTGTTGAGAATTTCTTTTTATGAATGATGAAAACCTACGATTATTACAAACATGGGGAATTGATACTTCTTGGACTTTATTTTTAGATAGAGACGGTGTTATTAATATTCGCCTAATAAATGACTATGTAAAACATTGGGAGGAGTTTACCTTTATTAATGGTGTGCTTGATGCAATGCCCCTATTAGCCGCTGCTGATTTTAAACGAATAGTGGTGGTTTCTAACCAACAGGGAATTGGAAAAAAAAGGATGACCAATGCCGACCTTGCCAATATTAATACCCATATTGCAGCAGCAGTTGAGCAGGTAGATTGTAAAATAGATGGCTTTTACCACTGCCCACATTTAGTACTTAAAAACTGCGCTTGCCGTAAACCCAAAACAGGTATGGCGTGGCAAGCCAAAAGCGATTTTGGAGAAA
>JAHDBT010000285.1 GCA_020630215.1 Bacteroidota bacterium | reverse complement strand
CTATTTATCCGCAAGCGGTTCTCTTAGCTTAAATATCCAAAGGGATATTTATTTTACTGCGTAAAAATCGCACGCTCCTATTTTGCGCCTTGTCTATTAGAAAATCTCTTTGCGAAAATTTGTAACTTTATTTTTTCACCATCCCTAAGGCGTTTTTTGGAGGAAAAAAAATAATTAATTAATATGGAAAAATACGTTTCGCTATTGCGTGGAATTAATGTGGGTGGCAAAAAAAAAATAAAAATGGCCGACCTTAAATCCATGTATGAATTACTAGGTTTTGAAAATGTAGTTACTTACATCCAAAGTGGAAATGTTGTTTTTAATTATAAAAAAACGGCACTTCCTTCATTGGAAAATCTTATTCAAGAAAAAATAAAAACAGTTTATGATTTTGATGTTTCTGTACTCATTAAAAAAGAACAAGAAATAGCAGCAATTCTAGCCAACAATCCGTTTTTACAAGGAAAAAGACAGGAGGAAATTAAACAATTATATCTTACTTTCCTAGCAGAAAAGCCTAGTGAAGATTTAGTACTTAACTTAAAGAAAACAACACAATCCTATGCAGATGAATGGATAATAAAAGACAAAAATATTTATCTTTTCTTTCCCAATGGATATGGAACAACCAAATTAAGTAATAATTTTTTTGAGCGAAAATTAAAAGTTGCTGCCACGACAAGGAATTGGAGAACGACTTGTAAATTAATGGAATTGTTGGAGGGAATTTAATTTTAATAAACAAGCGGATTGCACCTACGGCGCTAGGTTATTTTGAATTTATTTTGCTATAAGCAGGTTGTACCGACGGCACAATTTCAATGACCAATTATCAAAAAACAATCTTCAAATAATTACCAAAAATTTAATGTCCAATTATAAAATTTCAATCGCCAGCATATCAAAAATTTTAAATCCTAAATCTTCGATCTTAAATTTTAAATAAATCTCCTACTCCTCTTCTGTTGTTTTATTTTGTTGGGTATATTTAGCAGCGGCATCTAATTGCTCATAAAAATCTGCTCCGTATTTACGAATTAGGGGTTCTTTTAAAAACTGATATACGGCTACTTGCTGTTCTTTTCCTAGTGTGCAGGCGGCTTTGCAAATATCCCAACGTTCGTAATTTACGGCTTCAAAACTGGGGTGTTTTTTAACACGAATAGGGTACAAATGGCAGGATATAGGTTTGGGCCAATCAACAATACCTTGTTCGTGAGCGTTTTGGATGGCGCATTTGGCAATACCTAGTTCGTCGTAATTTAGGTATACACAAGCAGCTCCATTCACCAAAGGGGTAGAAAAACCACCTTCTTCATTGGGTATGTAGTGTCCTACTTTTGCTATTTCGGCTTTGCCTTCTTCGGTGAGTAAATGTTCAATATCGTCGTAAATATCTTCTAAAATATCCATCTCTTCTTCTTCCAAGGGTGCACCGCCTTCTCCTTTAATGCAGCATTCGCCTTTGCATACTTTTAAGTTGCAAATAAATTGCTCCGAAACCACATCAGAACTGATTATTTTATCGTCGATTAAAATCATAAATTAAAATTTATTTTTAGCCTAAATACTTGTAAGTAGTCGGACAAAAATAATCGACACATTCTTAACCAGCTCTTTTTCCGTTATACTGCGTTGCAAATACTCGTCATAGCTACGGCTATGCCTGCGTTTTGCGCCTTGTCTAACAAAAAAATAGCTCGGTTAATAATGACGATTATTTATGCCCAACTACTTATCCTTAGGCTAGTGACTCAAAACCTAAGTTTATGAGCCACTAGTAAGGGTTGCAAAATACAAAATTGCTTATCTGCTACCTAATACTTAGCATAATTTTTACTAATAAATGGGCTAATGCTGTGGCGAATGATAGATTGTGCTTAAATTTGTATTTTTACTGCACCAAGCTCCTATTATGATTAGCCCAAATCAGATCACTCCTGCTATATTGCAAAATAACAGTTGAATTAATCTATCCTTACAATTAATTCTTCCTAGTTTTATTTTATGCGCGTTACCAAAAATATTTTTGTTTTATTTGGTTACCTTACTTTACTTGGTTATTCCTTGGTTGGCTTATTGCTTATTTATTTTGTGCAACAACGCGATATAAATGACGTACTACAAGGCGAAGCTTTATGGTTACAAATTTTAGTGGGTCTAGTATATGGCATTGTTACCGCTTTAGGCATTAGTGCCATTGTAGACACCAAGGCTTTTACTCCTGTAAGAACTTTTTTTACAGAATTGATGGATATGCTCCGCTTTAAGCTCAGTTTTACCGATGGCTTTTTTATTTCTTTATATGCAGGTATTGGCGAAGAAATGCTATTTAGAGCTGGCATACAACCGATTATTGGTTTGTGGGCAACATCGGTTTTGTTTATTGCGCTGCATGGCTATATTCGGTTTAAACATTACTCGTGGGTGCTGTTTGGAATTATTATGGTGCTGATGAGTGCTGGACTGGGCTACTTGTACGAGTACTTAGGACTGGTATCGGCCATGACTGCACATGCCGCTTTTGATGTAATGGGGTTTAGACACTTGTTGAAGGAGTAGGTTTTTGGGTAGTGAGTTAGTAGAGGGTAATTGGTAGAGGGTACTGGAACGGTTTCGCTTCGCTGCACCGTGTTTTTTTGGTAGCAGGTAGTATGTATTGGTGCGATTGGGCTTTTTTTTCGGCTCTTTTTGTAAACATGCCTTAATCATAAAAAACCCACGAAAATCCGAATCGGAACATGCGATCTGGCATGGCGTAGTTGGGGGCGGTAAAATAATTTTTTTGTGGAAATAAGCCTTGGTTTAGATGTTCTAGTTTTAAAAACAATCGCACCTTTTGCACTCGTACATTTAGGAAGGCATCAAACACGGGGTAATAGGTTAGTTGCTCGTTAAATTGCGTGTAAAATTGCCCAGTAGATGGCATGTACGCATTTGCATAATAATTGGTGTTGTACTTGGCATCTAAACCAATTTGTAACAGCAAAGGGCTGGACTTAAATAAATAGCTTTGAAAATAAACGCTGTGCCGTCCATAATACGCAGGTATTTGTATTTTATCGCTGCTTGATAGCTGGAAAACGAGTGTATTTTGAAAGTACCATTTACGCCAATTATATCGGTTTTGCAATATAAACTGGCTGATATTAACAACAGTGCTTAGTTGCTCGGGTTCTGCATTGTTGTTGTATAATAGGTAATTATTAATGGTATGGTTGGCATAGGTAAACTCCGATTTAAACTGCGGATTGTAGTAGGTTGCCCACAGTTGTAGGCTGTTTATTTTTTTAAAATCGTTTTGCCAACGAAAATGGTTGCTAAAGTAAAACTGACTGATGTGGCTAGGCGTTAAATTTTTAGCTGCTATGCGTCCACGTATCCCTCCTATTTTTTGCGAAAAAAACAATTGTAACCATCCATTTACGGTAAAATCTGCTAGGTTGTAACCAAACAAGGCGTACTCCGCATCTGCTCCATATCGCAAATACCAACTATTAGGATTGCTGGCAAACTTAAAGTTAATAATACCTGTATTAAAGGTTGCAGTTGTATCAATTAGGTAATATAAACTATCTAAGTAGGTATCAGTTTGTTGGTTATCAATCGAAATAATTTGTACGGGAATCGTATCTTGCGTTTTAAATTGTGTGGTACGTATTAAGTTGTGTTTAAAACCTCCCCTAGCCATATAGGTTTTACTATAGCCAGGTTTGTTTTGGTTTTTCTTTTTCCCAAATAATGCTACAAAAAATTCGTTTTGAAATTGCCTTGCTTGCAGCGAATCTTGCGTTTGTGTTGGGTCAATTAAAAATTGCTTATAAATAGGCGACGATTGCCCCTCACTATCCAAGGAAGCCGATTCGTCTAAATAAAAGTAACGTTGGTTTTTGTAAGTAAAGTTATGCCCTAAACGCATCGTGGGGAAAAATGATTTGCCTTCGTATTTTTTTTGCTTCGCATTTTTAGCTGCCGATTCATTTCCGTTTTTCCTGTTGGCATTTCGTTCTGCTAAAGCACGAGCAGCGGCCTGTTTAGCTTTATCAGCAGCTGTTTTATTTAGACTGTCTTTAGGGCTAATTAAGGTAGAATCTGTCACCTCTTTTAATGTTGTTGCAGCACTATTTTCTGGCTTGGGTTTTAAAGTAGTGGTAGGGCGTTGATTTTGATGTTCGTGTTCGTGACCAGGCTCGTGCTTGTGGTCATGCTTCTGTTCCAATTCCAGTTTAACAGGTGGTGCTGCTCCTCTTAGATTTTCTCTAGTAACTCCAGCCCCATCTCTGTTTTCGGGTTGCGCCTTTTTCTTCTTTGGATTGGTATCGTAATAAGTCCCCCAATCGTAGGTATTTTGAATAAATATTTGTTGATTTTTTTCGGTTGTTTCCGCACTTTCTAATTGGGTAGCTAGGTTTAAATTTTTAG
The DNA here is from genome assembly GCA_020630215.1 of Bacteroidota bacterium. GTDB lineage: Bacteria > Bacteroidota > Bacteroidia > Chitinophagales > UBA2359 > JAHDBT01. The sequence goes on along the minus strand of JAHDBT010000285.1, from coordinate 4,655 downwards.
ACCGAATGGTTGTATCTAAAATAGCATTAAATACATAGCCGCTACTGGTAATATAGTCAGAATAAACCCCTCCATTTTGTTCTACCCTAGCTCTATTGCCCATATAGTGCGTAAGCATATTGTAGCGCATATTGGGCGATTTATACCAAGTACTTGCATAAAAATTATTGTGCCTTGCTCGTTCGTGATTGTAAACGCCTGGTGTTGAAATAAGTCGGTAATGCACATTGTAATTAAAATGCCGACTTATAGGCTGCGAAAAACTAAGGTTTAAAAATTGCTGTTGCCTCGATCCCATTACATATTTCCAGTTAGCATATGGAAAAGGGCTTTTAAAATACCGTACCGAATCGGTTTTAAATTGGTACAACTGGTATTGTTGGTATCCTAGGTTAAAATTAATGTTGTTATTATAAGCAAAAACCAAGTGTTGATGCGCCTGCCCCATATTGCTTAACCACAAAGGTTGATAAGCATGTTTTAGGGCTTGGTTAAACTCTTGAAACCGCAATAAAACGGTATCTACATTTTGCATATCATAGCTGTAAGTATTATTGGTATATTTTACCAGTTCATACCTAGCATCTATGTTAAGCGTATCTTTTTGCAAAATTTGTGCAGTAGCCACACTTAACCAAGCACCTACCAATAACAGTATGCTAAAATGTATAAATATTTGTATTATGTTTTTTGGCAGTTTCACTATGCTAGTTTCTATTTTGTTTTCTTGATTTTTGGGAAAAGAAAAAATTAAAGCTCAATATACAACGGATGCCCAATATTACGAAGTATTTTAAAGAATGGTTGTGTAAAATAAGTGTATTTAAAGGTAATTAACCTAGTTATCAACAAATAGCCAATAGTTATTTAGGAGTGTTTTGCCATTCCTTAACTTAACAAAACACCTAACAGGAACATTTTTAAAAGATAATAACAAAATGCACTTCTTTTTTAACATTCTTTTTATATCTTTGTCACACCAAAGCAAGTTTCTAATTTTTAGTACCCAATATATTTCTAGTATCTATCAACTTAAATTAAGTAATATAAGCAGTTAAAGCATTCTCTTAATTATTTTTAGGAAACTGCTAATGAGCTACTTATTTCCCAACGTGCTTATTTTTGTTGCCTTTAACCCTATCTTCATTTCCTAGAGCAGTAAACCATTCAGTGAAGCATTTGTGCATTTATATGCACCTTTTACAAAACCCAGCAATAGTCATTTGCAATTAGTTCATCTCATTAATTGTATGTCATCGCTTAGGTTTTAACCATACCCACTACTAATCCAACACAGCTATACTCTCCCTCATAAACCTTGTATTATACACAACAAGGAGGGGAAGAACTATGCATTTACTTAAACTGACTACGGCATGACTATGACTAGAAATTATCCCAATGAAGTATGGAAAAAGCTCACAATATCTGAAGGTGAAGCTATTTCTTCTTACGAAATATCTAACTTTGGGCGTATTAAACGCTATCCGCCTAAAGCTGCGGAGCCTGTTTTTATTAATGGTAAAAATAAGCAAGGCGTAAAAATGCTCACCTTTAATTTAAAAGATGGAAGAAGAGTAGGTAAACTTTTCCACCGATTAGTTGCAGCAAATTTTATGTTTAAACCTTCTGATGAGCATAAGTATGTAATTCACCTCAATTATGTTCGAACAAACAATCATGTACAAAACTTAAAATGGGTAACCCATCAAGAGTTTATTGTTCATGCATCTAAAAGCCCTAACCGCAAAGCACCGCCTTGCAAAAGAGGCGAAGCTGCTACCCGTGCTAAACTTACCGAAAACCAAGTACGTTTACTAAAGTTGCGTTTAAAAAGAATTGAGGAAGGAAAAGAGAAAATAAAATTTAAACTACTGGCCAAACAATTTGGTATTACTTACATGCAATTGCATCGCATTAGGAAAGGAGAAAACTGGGGGCATGTAATTATATAAATTTGTAGTAGATAGCAAGGAGTATAGCAGGCTCCCCTTGATTTGTTGAACACTAAAACATTAAAGGTTGGACATTTAGCATTAGATTTGCTGAATGTCCAACCTTTTTATTTTCACCAATTAATTGCCGAGTTTTACTAGTTAGGGAAGCTATTTGGTTTTTAGTACTTTTTGAGTGTACTCTTTACCATCCATTGTTATTTTTACTAGTAAAAACCCATCATTTAAGGCCTCTACTAGTGCTAACTTGATAGTATTATCACCTGTTTGCACAGCGTATCTAGCTTGTTCTAGCTGATGTCCACCTATATCATAAACAGCTACCTCTATGATTCCTGGTTTTTCTGCGTGAACATTGGCGTATACCACATCTGTAGTTATGGTTGGATATATTTGGAATAGCTCGTTAAGATGTCCACCCTCTTCTATACCAACAGGTGGCGTTACGCTTGCAGGTTCTAATCCAACATCTAGTACAAATAAACCGTATTGCATATCTGATACAAGGATGTTACCAGATGGTAAATGAGGATAAACACCCCATGCTCCTCTATACGATTCATGGTCGTTTGGTAGGTAGGTTTTATAGGAAGATACGATTATAGGATTAGCAGGATCGCTAATATCGTACACATATAAGCCATCATGATAATAAGACACAAATAGGTAATCATCTCGAACAATTAAATTATGCGCCATCGACATTTCATCGACACCAGAGTTAAAGGTTGCGACTATGCTCATATCCGTTAAATCTTCCACATTTAGCGACTTTAGGTCTAAGCCATGATTTTCGTCGGCAAAAAAGTAATGACTCCCATCGGTTGTTGTCCATCCCGAATGATTGTACCCTTGTCCAAAACTGCCGTAGTTGGTAAGCGAGCCTAGCAAAACAGGGTTTGCAGCATCGGCAAAATCATAGATAAACAAACCCTCATCTCCTCCATTTAAGTATACGGTATCGTTTTGTACATATACATCGTGTGCAACATGCTCGGAGTAAGAACCAATTAGCTCTGGATACGCAGGATTATTTTCTAAAGAATACACTTCTAATCCAGTATACTCACTATCAACTGTTTGCGGAATACAGACGTATAACTTGGCAGTTGCCGTATCAACAAATATATTATGCGATGTTTTAAAAAACTCGTTAGAATCGTACACTACATTTAACGACTGGGGTAAGCCTGCTAAATACACAATTTGCAGGGTGCTTTCATTGTTGCCAGAATCTTCATCACAAACAATGTATAAAAAGTCATTGTAATCGTGGTAATCTCGATGTATTACTCCTGGCCCTGTATATCCTCCTTGCACAAAACCTACGTCTACTATATTATCCGTATCTGTTACATCAAAAAAATGGCTTCCCATTGTTGAGCCAATAATCGCATACTCTCTTCCATTTTGCACAAAACCCCATACCTCATTATAGGTATTATTATAAGCTGCGGATGCGGGCAAAGTATTGTCTGTCCAATTATACAGCATTTCCACATTTCCATCTACTTGCGCTTGGACATAGACATTTCCTGTGCCTATTAAAATCATTAAAAAGGTAATAAAATTCTTCATTTAGTGTTGATTTTTAGATAATTATACTATTGGTACTGGGCATTAATTAAAAATGTCCAAGCTATTTTATTGCTTAATTAGATAAAGCGATTATTTGTTACCACACTCTTATACCGATACTGGTTTTACAAAGAAGTAATCAGTTCCTTCATTACCATTGTCATTTTAGGTTCGGCTTCCATTGCTACGGCAATTACCTCTTCTACGGTTACAACCGTTACTCGTTCGGGCGGGTAATTAACATCGGTAATTACAGAGATAGCAAAAACCTCCAATCCGCTATGTACAGCCACAATTACTTCTGGCACGGTAGACATGCCTACAGCATCGGCTCCAATTCGGTTTAAGTATACATACTCTGCCTTTGTTTCTAAGTTAGGTCCTGGTACGCTTACATATACGCCTTTATGGTTTTTAAAACCATGCTTATTGGCAATTGCTACGGCCCTATCTACTAAGTCTATGCTATACGGTTGGCTCATATCAGGAAACCGAGGGCCTAGCTCTTCGTAATTATGTCCTCGCAGGGGATTTTCTTTTTGTAAATCAATATGGTCGCTAATCATTAACAAATCACCTTTATCAATGTTTTCATTAACGCTTCCCGACACATTGGAAATAAAGATTTTTCCAATGCCTAATTTTTTCATTACTCGCACGGGAAAAGTAACCTCTTTCATATTATAGCCTTCGTAATAATGAAAACGCCCTTGCATCGCTACGATGGCCTTATTGCCAATATGTCCAAATATTAACCGCCCCTTATGGCTTTCTACCGTAGAAACAGGAAAATTAGGGATGGTTTCATAAGGCAATTCGTATTTAATATCAATATCGTTTACCAAACCGCCAAGCCCTGTGCCTAGTATAATGCCATATTGCGGCACCAAATCAACCTTAGCTTGTATGTGTTGTACGGTTTCGTTGAGTTTTTCTAGTAAGTTGTTCATTTTTAATCTGTTCTAATTTAAGGATATAGTATAATTCCTCAAAAATAAGAATTTAGTTAGAAATTAGTCTATAATTAAGAACATTTAGTAGCAATGTTATAGCACTATATCTTGCTATAAGCCGTTCTTATTCTAAATCCATAACCCTATCAAAAACAATTACCCATTTAAG
>JAHDBT010000284.1 GCA_020630215.1 Bacteroidota bacterium | reverse complement strand
CACAAAACCTCTACGTACAAATTGTCGGATTTATTTTTTAAACGTTACTTAAAATTAAAATGGAGCAAAGACTTACTATTTCTTTGAGAAATAGTAAGTCTTTTTTATAAAAAAAACGCTTACAAGTATTCCATTAAAACCACTTAACTCGTGGATGAAACCTTAAATAATTGATGATACTAGTAGCCTTATCTATGTAGTGCCGCCTTTTGGTCATCGAGCGTAGTCGAGATGCCCGAAAGGATGCATGGAAACGCCTTTTGCCGCTAGGACTAAACCCGTTCACCTCACATCTCGACTACGCTCGATGAACTTAAAAAACTTCCTGCAACCTTGTGGTAACCAACACAAAACACACCAAACAAAGCTCCCCCCAACTCCATACTCCCCCCAATTATCCCAAAAGCAGAAATATTTGTATCTTGCTAGAAAAATTATACCACCTACCACAACAACTATCACCTTATGAAAAAACTACCATTACACTGGCAAATCATCATCGGCATGATACTGGGCGTACTATGGGGCTTACTAGCTACCAATATTGGCGCAGAACAATTTACAAGCGATTGGATAAAACCTTGGGGGAAAATATTTATCAACCTCCTAAAAGTTATTGCAGTGCCATTGGTATTGTTTTCTTTAATTGCAGGAGTTGCTAATTTACAAGATTTATCGAGGCTTTCGAGGATGGGCGGCAAAACGGTTGCCTTGTATTTATTTACCACCTTACTAGCAGTCACCATTGGACTAACTTACGTAAATATTACCCAACCCGGTAACGCTTTCCCCGATGACCTTAAAGAAAAATTTAAAACACAATATGAAGCTAAGTCCCAGAAAAAGATGAGCGATGCCAAAAGCGTCCAAACATCGGGACCACTACAGCCTATTGTAGATATGGTTCCCGATAATATTTTTAAAGCCATGACCAGCAATGGCAGCATGTTACAAGTTATTGTATTTGCTTTAATGATGGGCATTTCCTTAATCTTAATAGAAAAAAAACATGCCGATCCCGTCCTGGGTGTGGTGAATGGCTTAAACGAGGTCGTCGTAAAAATGGTAGATTTAATTATGCTCATTGCGCCCATAGGTGTATTTGCCCTGCTGGCCTCCCTCATTGTAGATATAGCCAAAGAAAACCCTGGGCAAGTACTCGTTGTACTAGGCGCATTGCTCTATTATTCGCTAGTAGTAATAGCAGGATTAGCAACAATGGCTTTTATAGTTTATCCTACTTTATTGTATACCATCACTCGTTACAATCCACGAGATTTTTTTAGAGCCATTGCTCCAGCACAACTGCTTGCATTCTCTACCAGTTCAAGTGCGGCAACCCTACCAGTTACTATGGACGTTGTAGAAGAGAACGTAGGCGTTTCCTCCGAAATTACCAGTTTTGTACTACCTATAGGCGCAACCATAAACATGGATGGCACTAGTTTATACCAAGCCGTAGCAGCCGTTTTTATTGCAGGCGCATTTGGTATGGATTTAACCTTCGGCGACCAAATAGCCATACTAATGACCGCAACCCTAGCCTCCATCGGTTCGGCAGCAGTACCAGGCGCAGGTATTGTAATGCTAGTAATTGTGCTAGAACAAATAGGCGTACCCACCGAAGGCATCGCCATTATTTTTGCCGTAGACAGAATCCTAGACATGTGCCGAACAACCGTAAATGTAACAGGAGATGCCACCGTTGCCACCATTATTGCTCATACGGAAGGACAATTACATCAGCCTGTAAAGTAAGCTTTTAAAGGAACTATTAAGCAAGGAAAAAATGCTAATATGGTTATTTCTAAAAATTGGCCTATTTTTGGCAGCACATTAGCTATATTTGTACTTTGTTACCTGATTTTCAATTAATAAGGAATAAGGTATTTTTGTAGCAAGTAGAAGATATTTTGATAGTAAGATTTAACAAGCTTATGGGGATGCTCAACAAAAGCAAAATTCGAAAATCTCGTAGAGATGACCGACATTGTAGCCCTAGAATTCATTCTAGGAAAAATGAAAAACAACCCCAAATCCTACAAGGATGCCCAAACATAAACAATTAACAAAAAACAATTCAACCATCAAGCAATTCAACCATTAACCCAATGAAGATATTTTACCATTTCGGACGTTATGTACTATTTCTACGAGGACTGTTTCACCGTCCCGAGAAGTTAAGTATGTATTGGAAGGAAATGTTTCGTCAAATGAACGATATTGGTATTACCTCCATTCCTATTGTGGCAGTGGTAGCTTTGTTTATTGGGGCGGTAACTGCCATTCAGTTCGCCTATCAAATACAAGATTTTTTAATTCCCTTATACTACATTGGCTTTATTGTGAGAGATAGCATGATTATTGAAATGGCTCCTACCATTACCTGCATGATTTTAGCAGGAAAAGTAGGCTCTAATATGTCGAGCGAATTAGGCAATATGCGTATTACCGAACAAATTGATGCCCTAGAAATTATGGGTATTAATACCTCTACTTACCTAGTAGGAACAAAAATTATTGCTGCCATCATCACCATACCAATGCTCATTATTTTGGCCGCCTTTTTAGGCATACTTGGTGGACTCATTGCAACATTATTATCAGGGATTTCCTCTTTTGCCGAATACGACCGTGGCTTACATGCCTTTTTTGTTCCCTTTAATGTAAACATGATGCTCATAAAAGGATTTACCTTTTCCATCATCATATCTACCGTTGCGTGCTACGAAGGATTTCATGTAAAAGGCGGCGCAATACAAATAGGACAAGCAAGCACACGGGCAGTAGTTAATTCTAATATTATGATATTAATTTCTGATTATCTGATTGCAAATATGCTTTTAAATACTTAGTTTTTTGGGTTAGAAGTTATGGTCTAAATCTTAAAACCAACAAGCCTAAACCAGCAACTTTTAATTCAGCCCTCAATCCTTTAAAATAGATGTTTAAATTTTTCACCAGTTTTGGTAAGTACATTAAAATGCTCCGTACAATGATAGCTCGGCCAGAGAACTATTATATGTACTGGAAAGAAATAATGCGTCAGATGAACAACATCGGTGTAGGGTCGTTGATTATTGTGGGCATCATTTCCTTTTTTGTGGGGGCGGTTACCGCCATACAATTTGCGTATCAGTTATCAGGAGGATTTTTTCCGCAATATTTACTAGGATTTATTGTACGAGACACCATGATTATCGAGCTCGCACCTACCCTATCTTGTTTAGTATTAGCAGGAAAAGTAGGCTCTAATATGGCCAGCGAGCTGGGCACAATGCGAGTATCGGAACAGATAGATGCACTAGAAATTATGGGCATTAATAGCACGGCTTATTTAGTGTGGCCTAAAATTATGGCAGGTATTATTATTGTGCCGCCATTGGTAATTGTATCTGCTTTTTTAGGCATTTATGGGGGTTATTTAGCTGCCGAAAATTTTGGCATTTCTCCCGCTCACTACGACTATGGATTGCGCTACCGTTTCGATATGTTTAATGTGTTTATTATGATGGTAAAATCTATTGTATTTGCCTTCCTTATTGTGTCGGTTTCTTGTTACCAAGGCTTTTACGTAAAAGGTGGCGCACTAGAAATAGGACGGGCAAGCACCGATGCCGTAGTATATGGCAGCATCCTAATTATTTTATTCGATTATATTATTGCTTTGGTACTAACCTAATCTGGCAGCACCTGCACCATATCGAATGATGGAATTTATCTGTTTAAACGCAAAAAACACCAAAACAGTGCAAGCAAAAAAGCTTATCTTTACACTATGAAAAGATTACCAGTAGGCATACAGAGTTTTGAAAAATTAATTGACGGAAATTATCTCTACATCGATAAAACCGCTATCGTCCATCATTTAGTTAATGATGCAGGCTACTATTTTTTATCTCGCCCTCGCCGCTTTGGTAAATCCCTACTACTCTCCACTTTAAAAGCCGTTTTTCAAGGAAAAAAAGAACTGTTTAAAGGATTGTATATAGAAGATAAATGGGATTGGGAGGCTACTTATCCTGTTATTCATATTTCGTTTGCTCAATTAGATTATCAAGGAAAAGGATTGGAACAAGCCTTATTAGATTTACTAGAAAAACAAGCTATAAAATATGAAGTAAAGCTAAAAGAAACAACACTTAAAAGTCGCTTTTCAGAATTAATAAGCAACTTATCAAAACAAAATAAAATAACATTATTAATAGACGAATACGACAAGCCCTTAATTGATTATCTAAATAAAGAAGATATACATCAAGCCAAAGCACATCAAACAATATTAAAAAACTTTTATTCTGTAGTTAAGGATAGCGATCAGTATTTAAAATTTGTGTTTATTACAGGTGTTTCTAAATTTAGTCAGGTTAGTATTTTCTCCGATTTAAATCATTTAAGTGATATTACTTTTGAATGGGATTTTAATACTATTTGTGGTTACACACAGGAAGAACTTATGCACTATTTCGCTCCCTATTTACCTAAAGCTTTAGCGCGTAATAATTTACAGGAAGAAGCCTTATTAGAAAAAATAAAAACTTGGTACAATGGCTATAGTTGGGATGGAGTAACCCGTGTCTATAATTCCTTCTCGATACTCCGTTTTTTTAAGAGTGGACAATTTGAAAATTATTGGTTTACAACAGGCACGCCTACTTTTTTAATTAAGTTATTAAAAGAACGTTCGTTGTACGATTTTGGTGAGGTTATTACGAGTAAATTGGCTGTTGAAAGTTACAATTTAGATAATTTAGATACCGTACCTTTACTACTGCAAACGGGCTATTTAACCATAAAATCTATTAAAGGAAATAGATTAGCTTTGGGCTATCCCAATTTAGAAGTTAAGGAAGCGATGCAAGAACATTTATTGGCAGGTTTTAGCCATAATGTTTTAAGCAGCAGTTCTTCCATTTTAGAAAAAGTGCATACCGCTTTTGAACAGAACAATATAGCCGAAGTTATACGGCAAATAAATCTTGTTTTTTCTACTATCCCAAATCTAATTTTTCAAGCAAAAAAAGAAAGCTATTATCAATCCTTAATTCATATAACCTTTACCTATTTAGGCATTTATTTGCAAAGCGAAGTCAATACAAGCAGAGGACGTTGTGATACCGTTGTATATACTGATACGCACATTTACCTCCTAGAATTTAAATTAGATAAACCCGTTAAAGAAGCACTCGAACAAATTAACGACAGGGCTTACACGGATACTTTTAAAGCCCAACATCCTAGCAAAAAAATAGTAAAAGTGGGCATTAGTTTTGATAGTAGTAAAAAGGAAGTTGGGGATTGGAAAGTGGTAACAGACCACTAAAAAACGTCAGCATATAAAACTGACAGCGCAGCGTTCTGACAGAGAGCACAGCGAACGATCTGACCACTGACCACTGACCACTGACCACTAAAAAAAACAAAATGATAGAAGTACAAGATTTAAAAAAATCGTTTGATGATAAAAAGGTACTAAAAGGAATTAGTACAACGCTAGAAACAGGCAAGTGCAATCTTATTATTGGCACAAGTGGTTCGGGCAAAACTGTTTTTATGAAATGCTTAGTAGGCTTGTTTCAACCTACTAGTGGCAGGATATTATATGATGGTGTTGATTTTACCCAAATGACCACCAAAGAGAAAAAACACATCCGCACTAAAATAGGCATGTTGTTTCAAGGAGGCGCACTATTCGATTCGATGACCGTAGCAGAAAACGTTTTATTTCCCCTAGATATGTTTACCAAAATGACCACCAAGGAAAAAATGGACCGGGTAAACTTTTGTTTAGAACGGGTAAACTTAGTAGGAGCCAACGACAAATACCCAGGCGAAATTAGTGGCGGAATGATGAAACGTGTAGGCATTGCCAGAGCCATTGTACTAAACCCCCGCTACCTTTTTTGCGACGAACCCAACTCTGGTTTAGACCCCAAAACGTCCATCGTTATCGACCAACTCCTTACCGATATTACCAAAGAATACAAAATGACCACCATCATCAATACCCACGATATGAACTCCGTAATTGGCATGGGCGACAATGTAGTGTTTTTACACTGGGGACTCAAAGAATGGCAAGGAAATAGAAAAGAAATTCTGAAAAGTGATAACCAAATTCTAAACGACTTCATCTTCGCATCCGACTTTTTAAAAGAATTACGGAAAGGGGCAGGAAAGTAGTTTTTGTAGAAAGTAGCAGGTATTTTTGTATAAGGCAAATCTCTAAAGTTAACCTTTTGTCATGCCAGTAAATCTACGTTTACTGGACAAAAGGGGAAGCCTTCCACGTAGAGAAAATTCATGAATTTTCTCTACTTATACCATCAAACAAATAGCCCTTCAATCTAAAACCATTTAACAACTTACGAATTACCAATCATCAATAGGAAACAATTCAGCGATTCAACCACTTTAACAGTTCTATAAAACCATTCAGCAATAAAAATAAGCCATTCAACAGTCTAATCCAACCATTTAACAAGTCACTCCAACAACAATTTACTTGATTAACTTAGGCAAGCTTTTGTTCATAAAGAAATTAAATTGGAACATTTTTGTGTCATTCTCGTATCTAATAATAATGTAAACCACATTTTTTTCAACCCATTTTCAACAACAAACAAACTGTTGATACGAATTAAACCAAACGCATTATGAACAAAGTTATTAAATTAACCTTGGTCGGCCTGTGTTGTTTTTTATTAAGCAATACCTGGGCAATGGCAGAAGGTAATAACGGCAAAACTCAGACGCAACAAACGCAAACAACAGAATTAGTAGCAGACAAAACGGTGAGTACAACTGCAGCAGCTACAGCTGCTAAAAAGCCAACAAAAACAAGCGAAAAGAATGTCCCTAAAGCAGTAGATGGCTACATAAAAGATTGCAACATCGAAATCGCATTCGAATACGAAGTCGAAGATTTAACCGTCAATTTTGTGAATGCTTCCGTAGGCAACTACGACGATTTAACATGGGATTTTGGCGACCAAAATAAATCGACCAACAAAGCACCTACCCACACTTACACCAAAGGCGGGCAGTATACCTTTTGCCTAAGTGCAAGTAATAAAACCGCACAATGCAAAGAAACTTTTTGTGGACAAATTTATATTTTCGACTAGTGTTTATACCGCAAACATGTAGGACAAATGTAAATGCAGAATCTATCCAAATATACTAATCTCATGGTATATTAGAAACTTAAAATAATCGCAGTTTGATAGCCGAAAGGTTGTTGGCTGCGATTTTTTTGTTCTTTATAATTGCATAAAAAACTCCCTGCAACTCACCTAAGGCATAGTGAGATCAATCGCCAGCATATCAAAACTCAAAAATATTTCAAATATTTAATTACAAGTTGAATAAAGAATAAATTCTCCCTAAACTACCCTTTAATGCTTCTAAATGATAAAGGGGAACTAAAAACCCCTATATTAGCATTGTAATAATAAAGTAATTCACCAATTACTGCTTTCATTCACTCAATAATTTATTCATGGCAGAACGGTTTAACTAAGTAGTTGTCTTTAAATTTTATACAACAAATTAAAAGACAATTAACATGGTAGCACAAAAAACGGCGCAGCGTAGCGAAGCCGTTCAAATACCTTCTACTTACTACCCTATACCAACTACCAAAAAACCAGTTCTCCTTTAAGCTAATTTTATAGACTATGGAACCATTTGCATTATTTTCCCCCTTTCTACTATTATTATTCGTCCTTTTTATTTTAAAAAGTGGCTTTTTTATTGTGCAGCAGCAAACAACCGCTATTGTACAACGCTTAGGCAAATTTAGCCGAGTAGCACAAGCAGGATTACAATTTAAAATACCCTTTGTCGATCAAGTAATTACCCGCATGAACCTAAAGGTACAACAACTCGATGTGCTAGTAGAAACCAAAACCAAAGATGATGTATTTGTGCGTTTAAAAGTATCGGTGCAATACCAAGTACTAAAAAACAAAGTGTACGATGCTTACTACGAACTAGAAGAACCACACCTACAAATTACCTCCTACGTATTTGATACCGTACGTGCCGAAGTACCCAAAATGCGTTTGGATGAAGTGTTTGAACGCAAAGATGATGTTGCCATTGCCATTAAAGAGGAATTAGCCGAAGCCATGCACCGATACGGATACGGCATCGTAAAAGCTCTAGTAACCGACATCGACCCAGACGAGCAAGTGAAAGTAGCGATGAACCGTATTAATGCATCAGAAAGAGAAAAAGTAGCCGCAGAATACGAAGCAGAAGCACAAAAAATTAGAATTATTGCCAAAGCAAAAGCCGAAGCAGAAAGTAAACGCTTGCAAGGTAGAGGTATTGCCGACCAAAGAAGAGAGATTGCCAAAGGACTAGAAGATTCGGTAGAGTCACTCAACAAAGTAGGCATTAATCCGCAAGAAGCATCGGCATTAATTGTAATTGTACAGCACTACGATACCCTCACCTCCGTAGGAGAAAATGCCAATAGTAATGTAATTCTACTCCCTAATTCCCCGAACGTTGCCAGCGATATGATGACGCAATTAATTGCCTCTTTTGAAGCCGCTAAAAAAATTGGTGATGCAAGTGGAAATAACAAACCTATTTTATAAAATCCCGTAGGGATGACCGACATTATAGAACAAAATTAAAAAGGCGATCAATAATTTAATTTATTGCTCGCCTTTTTTAATGTATACAAACTATCGAATCACCCAAACCTTCTCTATCATCGGTTGCTCTTTATTTCCATTTTTTACTACCAAAAAATAAGCACCATTTACAATTGCACTTGGCAATTTAAATACCTTATTACTAGCAGGAATTAAATCATTTGTCCATAATTGTTGCCCTTGTAAATTATACAAACTCACCTGTCCTTTTTCCTGATTTAAGAAATTAATTGCTTCCGATAAATTTAAATAAAAATAATCTTGAATTGGATTAGGATAAATAGCAGTAACGTTTGATGGTGCTAATAAGTCGCCATTAATTGCGGTAGGAAAAATAGCCACCTCCTGATTAATAGTTTCCATGCACCCATCAAAAGAAACAACCGTTAATTGCACCTCATAAACCCCTTCTGCTAAATAATTATACAGCGGATTTTG
>JAHDBT010000283.1:6398-9109 GCA_020630215.1 Bacteroidota bacterium | reverse complement strand
ATTCATGATAATTAATACCTCAATCTATCTACTCCTATCCAACTAACATTATTAAGGTAATAGTTAAACTCCTCTTCCTCCACGCTTCCATCTAAATTAGCATCGGCAGGGTTGTAGGGGAAGTTGATGTTGAGCATAATGGCATAGATATTAAAATCGGTATAACTAAGTACTCCATCTGCGTTAAAATCGCCAGCGGGGAGTGCGTAGGTATTGTTGGTATTATTGATTAATTTTTGATGAGTTGCTTGTAGTGTAAAGTCGTAAGTATTTACTGTACTAGCACTTAAATTTATTGCCGTACTTGTAAGTACATCTAAATGGTTGCGATGCCTAATGGCAATAAAGTAATTTTCATTGGCAATTGCATTAAAATTTATATCATTGGTAAGGGTTTCATTTTCGATACCTTTAACGCTGCCATCACTAAGTAATAGTGCAGCTTGTTGTGCTAGGGAGGTATAATTTTCGTTGAACAATTCTACTAGTATCCAATCAACTGTATTGGTGGGAAATGCTGTTTGGTTTGTTAGGGCTTCTTCTCCTGTGTAATTCCAAGGAATAGTGTTATAGGGTTGCGTTAGAGGGAGTTGCTCATTAATTAGCAAATCTGTACGCATAGCATTTGTACTTGCTATGTATGCTCCTTCTAAAAAAGCTTTTAGATTTAAACTGATGTATTCGATAGCTGTGTTTTCTACTATTTCAATTTGTTGGTTCGTCTCTATATTGGTTAAAATCTGTTCATTTCCATTGGGCCAAATTACCTTTAGCATATCTATGCTATTATAATTTCCCAAACCAAAATGCGCTATAGGGCTGTGATGAGAAGCATGGCTCGAACCGCCATCAATTTCTCGAATGAAAGTACGCCCATTGTTTTTTAATAAAATCCTAGCACCATAGGCATTGCGGTTATTGACTGTTCCTTGCAAAGCTACCTTTAACCAATTTTGAGAAGTCTCATTAGTAATCACATCGTTTCGATAAAGTGCGATGTGATCGTTGTCTGTATAGGTTAATATGTCATCATCATCCGCATTCGTTATGGCAACAACTAGCATATCCATATCTCCATCATTGTCGTAATCGCCGAGGGCTAAACCTCTATTAATATCTTCATTGTTTATGCCAAACATTGCGCCTACATCTTCAAAGGTGCCATCACCATTGTTTTGGTAGAGTTTGTCAGGGTCGGTAATATTATTTTGAATAAAGTTAGCTGCAGGGATGTGTCCATTACTTACCACTAAATCTAAATAAGTATCGTGGTTAAAATCGAAAAAAGCAGTTCCCCAACCTGTTGTAAAAAGTCCATCTGTAGAATAGGTATTATCTACACCTGCTATTTGTGCTTGCTCCACAAAAGTGCCATCTCCTTGATTGTTCATCAGTACATTTTGGCCAATATTAGTTACATAATAATCCAAGTCTTGGTCTTCGTCATAATCTCCTATGGCGATACCCATACCATACATACTGATGTTAGCATCTGAAGATATGCTTATACTATCGAAACTATTTTCGGGAAAATTATTTTGGAAAAGCTGGTTAGGAATCACAAATTCACCAAAATCGTTGGCAATTAAAATATCATTATCATTATCATTATCAAAATCTGTTGCAACAACAGCAAGTGCTGTACCTACATCATTTACTTCGAATGAAGCAGCTACTTCTGAGAATGCATTATTCCCATTGTTAATATATAGGAAATTAGGGTAACCTATATGATCAATTTCATCAAATTCATCAAATCTAACATATTTAACATAGTTTGCCACATAAATATCTAAATAACCATCTAAGTTAAAATCGCCAAAACTGGCACTTGCACTATAAGCGGTATCAATAATTCCCGAAGTTGAAGCTATATTTTGAAAAGTACCATCACCATTATTTTTCAATAAAATATTAGTTGTGCCTTTAAACTCAAATACCTCTTGTGGCACACCATTCAGTTCATCTAATTCTGCACAACAACCTTCAATAATTTTATACCAAGTAGTCACAAACACATCCTGAAAGCCATCATTATCAATATCTCCTGTTACTACACCTGTTGTTACTACATCATCTGTTACTGCTAATCCTGCGCTTTCGCTAATATTGGTAAAAGTACCATCACCATTATTATGGTATAAGGCATCTCTTCGTTTTCCTCCTACTACATATATATCTAGCCAATCGTCATTGTTATAATCAAAAAAAGCAGCTCCTCCTCCGAAGAAAGCTTCACTTTCGTACAAAAAATCAATGCCAGCAGCTTGGCTTACCTCTGTAAAGGTTTGACCTTTTGCATAAAATAACACTCCTAATAAACAGAGTACCAATAATATAGTTTTCCGAGTACATTTGTTTGGCGTGATATTCATATGGTGCTAAAATATAATCCTACTTACCGTATTTTATACTGATAAGCCTGTTGGATGAACAAAAAATGCGGGATTTGTTCTCTTCTTACCTTTTGCACAAAAATAAGAGTTATTTATAAAAAAAGGACATTATTTACCCAGTTAAACTCTTACTATTGTAAAAATTTGAACACCTTAATTAGTGTAAGATAGTGAAAAAATGGGTTTTATAAAAATTTCAATATAGCTGGATGAAAACAAGGTACAGATAATTTGCTATGATAATACGAGTTTCACTAGCAACCATACCGCTACCAAACTCACCCCAACAGAAACCCCCAAATTCCACCTCCGCTG
>JAHDBT010000283.1:0-6298 GCA_020630215.1 Bacteroidota bacterium | reverse complement strand
GGAATTAATAGTTCGATGATTTGTGTAGGTAAATTCAAGATATTAAATCCTGCCAAAGCTAGGGTGAGGGAATGGCCAATAGTAAAAGCGGTTACTAATAGCAATACTTGTTTCCATTGCGCTAGTGCATATACGCCACATAATGCTACAATAAACAAAATGTGATCGTAGGCGTTTACATCGGCAATGTGCCATAAGCCTAATTTAAGATAACTGATAAATGGTGACATGGAGAGGTTTTTTATTTAAAATTTAGGATCGAGCATTTAAGATTCAGATTTTTTGATATTCGGACGAGCGATTTTATGAAATTTGATGCTTGTTTTTTTCCACTAGAAAGTTGTTTACGGCTAAAAAAAAACTAGCGCAAATATTTGCACCGCAGCTAGGAGCGAAAATTACCCTAACAATCAGCCCTATTATCATGATCAATGACCTAGTAATTCCATCGCTTTTCTCCTAAATTTGTCCGATAAAGTCCAATCTTATCCTTTCATTTAGCAAAAAGATTAAATTTTAGTATTTTTATCCCGTGTTTAATCCAACCAACTTTTTTCGAAAATACAACATTTACTATGAAAAAAATTACCATTCTTCTTCTTCTTTGCATTTTTACAGCAATGAATTTATCGGGTCAGTCTATTATGCCCAATGATCATCTTCCAAACTTTGAAAAATGTGGGACGGACTATTTTGCACAAAAAGCAATAGCGGAAAACCCCAATTTGCTTTTAGAGAAGGCCAAAGTGCTAGAACAATATGAAAAGTACAAAGCCAAACATGCAGGTAAACTTGCTAAAATGGATGAAATATTAACCATTCCTGTTGTGGTACATATTGTTCATTATCCAGGTAATCCTGATTCTAATATTAGCGACGAACAAATATTGTCTCAAATTGAAGAACTTAATAGGGTTTATCGGGCAAACAATGCCAATTTTGGCGATACCGATCCTGCTTTTACCGATGTTGCAGCAGATTGTGAAATTGAATTTTGTTTAGCACAACTCGACCCCAATGGCAATCCTACTAATGGTATTACTAGAACGAGTTCTGATATAGCAGATTGGGAAGACGATCAAATGAAATCGGCTGCTACCGGTGGTATAGATGCCTGGCCAGCTAATAAATATTTAAATATATGGGTGTGTAACTCCTTAAGAGGTGGCGAGGTACTAGGATATGCCTACCTACCAGGCGATGCTCCTTCGTTAGGAGCGGATGGTTTAGCAATTGCTTATTATGTATTTGGTACTACCGGAGAATTGTATCCCCCTTATACCCTAGGACGTACTGCTGTTCATGAAATTGGACATTGGTTAAACCTTTATCATCCGTGGGGACCTGGTAACGAAGATGCTTCTTGTTTCGTAGATGATGGCATATCGGATACTCCCCTTACCGCTGAACCTAATTTCGGATGTCCAACTTTTAGTAATCAGTGTAGCAACGAATCTCCCGACCTTCAGGACATGATACAAAACTATATGGACTATACCAACGATGCCTGCCAAACACTTTTTACCTTAGAGCAAAAAACGATGATGCGTTCGGTTATTTCTCCTGGTGGCTATCGTACTTTTTTAATCCAAAATCCTATAAATCCTTGCCAAGCACCAGAGCAAGGAGCAAATAATGTGGTAGCACAAGACATCCTGTACCCCACAGGAATAAACAATTGCTCTACCGTTAGTCCTATTATAGAAGTATATAACTTTGGCACAAGTACCCTAACTTATTTTGTAATTTCCTACGTTATAGATGATGGCGAACCAATAGAACTTTATTGGACAGGCGAAGTGCCATCGCTTGGTACTTTAGAATATACACTTCCACCAATTAACGCAATTACTGATGACCCTGTACATACATTAACCGTAACACTTTCTAGCCCTAATGGAGTAGCAGATGCGATACCTACCGACAATTCCATGAATGTTGTATTTGGTACTATTGCTCCAGGATTAGCAATGCCTGTAAGTGAAGATTTTGAAACGGGTAATTTTTCGACTGCTGGCTGGGTAATTGAAAATGCCGATGATGATATTGGTTTTGAAATTACAGATGATGCTAGTAATACGGGCACTTATGCTGCAACTATTAACAATTTTAATTATGATGCTAGTGGCGAAATTGATGAGTTAATAATGCCTGCAGTAAATATTAGCGGTCCCAACCCTAGTTTAGTATTTGATGCGGCTTATGCTTTAAAAACAAGTGGTGATGCATTGGATAATTTAGCTATTTTAATTTCTATTGATTGTGGCGAATCCTTTAACTTAATTACCACAATTAGTAGCGCCGATTTAGGAAATAACACCACCCCTACTAGTACTAATTTTATTCCTACTTTGCAAGATTGGAAAAACCACAGTATTAGCCTTGCTGATTATATAGGTGTTCGAAATGCCAATATTATGTTTCGTCAAATTCGTGGCGAAGGCAATAATGTATACTTAGATAATATTTCGGTTGACCCCGACCCAACAAGTGTAGAAACAAATTTAGCCCCTCTAACAGCTAGTTTTAGTATGTACCCTAATCCAACTACTAACAATACCAGCCTTTATATTAATACCTCCTTATTTACAACCAACCAAATACAACTAAATGTTATTAACACAAAAGGCCAATTGGTATACCATAAAACTCATGAATTGACCAGCAACAACACCTCACAACAACTTCCTTTGTATACCCAAAACTTGCCAGCGGGCATTTACTTAGTGCATCTGCAAGATGGGCTTAACACTTTTAGTAAAAAATTAGTTATTATTAAATAAATAAAAATTCATGAAACAAATTATCACACTTCTTTTCACCCTGGTCATCTTTGGATTTACTAGCGTTGCCCAAGAAGTAGCCCCTGACGGAACGTTTGTTAAATGCGGAACAGATATTCTTGAACAGCGAACACTAGCAGCCAATCCGGAGCTAATAGAATTACAAAAAGATATTGAACGCCATACACAAGAATGGATAAGCAATCACCCTAATGTAAGGCGTATGGATGAAATATTAACCATCCCTGTAGTAGTACACATTGTGCATTCTACTAGTAACCCTAGCTCTAATATTAGCGACGCACAAGTGTACTCTCAAATTGAAGCACTTAATCAAATTTACCGCCGCCAAAGTGCTGATACAACCGTAACGAGAGACATTTTTTTAGATGTTGCTGCCGATTGCGAAATGGAGTTTTGCTTGGCTCAACGAGATCCAGATGGTTATCCAACAACTGGTATTACCCGAACGGCTAGTTCGGTAATTGATTTTGAGTTTGAAGAAATGAAAGACCCTGCTACTGGTGGTGTTGCAGGATGGCCAACCAACGATTATTTAAATATATGGGTTTGTAATAGCATTGAAGGAGGAAGTATTTTAGGATATGCTTACCGACCGGGTGGCGCTCCTTCGGCAGCAGTAGATGGCTTTACAGTAGTGCATTGGGCCTTTGGTACAATAGGTACAGTAGTAAATGCTTATGCTGGCGGAAAAACAACGGCTCATGAATTAGGACACTGGCTCAACCTAATGCATCCTTGGGGAAACAGTAATGACCCTACAAGTTGCTTCGAAGATGATGAAGTAGATGATACGCCATTAACCATTGAACCCAACTTTGGTTGTCCGCTTCTTTTTCCCCCTAATCAATGTTCTAATGAAACGCCTGATTTACCAGACATGTATGAAAACTATATGGACTATGCCAATGACCCTTGCAGCAATCTTTTTACACTAGGACAAAAAGCTCGTATGCGTGCAATTGTTGATGGCGGCGGCTACCGTTATGGACTCTCCCAAAACACTATTGCCTGCGAACCGCTTGATATTGGCGCAACCGATGCCATATTATATAATATTGAACCGCCACTTGGCATTAACAACTGTTCTTCTATTAGTCCAGTTATTGAAGTACAAAATTATGGTACGGAAACCTTATTTTACCTAGAAATAAAATACCAAATTAACGATGGCTACGAACAGTCTACTTTTTGGTCTGGTGAGTTAGAACAATTTGAATATGCAACCATTACCCTACCTCCTATTAATGCTACAGGCGGTATTCAAGGTCCTAGTTTTATGATTCACGAAATTTATATTACGGTTCAAAATCCTAATGGCATCGAAGATAACGATGTAAGTAACAATGTATCCTCTGTTGGCTTTTCTACTATGCTACCTGCCGATCCGTTGCCTTATACAGAAGCATTTAATATTGCGGAATTTAGCGATAACAATTGGGCGGTAGAAAATCCAGATGGTCAACAAACGTTTGAATTAACAAGTAGTGCAGGTTATAACGATGGTAAATCTACCTTTATTAATAACTATAATTATGACAATGCCCTAGGCGAAGAAGACGATTTAATTAGTCAAGAATTAGATTTATACAGCCAACCAAATCCGCAGCTCGAATTTTATGTTGCCTATGCATTAGGACAATCAGATAGCAGTGATGTTTTACAAATACTTGCCTCTATTGATTGTGGCGAAACATTTAATGTAACCCATACCATTAGCGGAGAAGATTTACGAACCTCTACCCAAAATACAGGTGCTTTTGTACCTGCTGATAACGAATGGAAAAAGGTATCTGTATTATTAGATAACTTCCAGTATTCTCGAAATGCTATTATTAAATTCCGTCAAATTCGTGGAGAAGGCAACAATTTGTATATTGATGACATTAATATTGAATCTCTCATTTCTAGTACTAACGAGGAAATAGTTGCTCCAATAAGCAGCAATAATTACCAAGTAAGCATGTATCCAAATCCTGCTACTAATATGGTTAATTTACAATTAACCAACATCGCCAAATCAAAAGAAGTGGATGTAACTATTGTTGATAAAATGGGTAGAGTTGTTATGCAACTTACGCAACCCTTAGAAGGCACGTTGAATAAGTTTCATGTTAACACCTTCGATTTTCCAGCAGGTATGTACCTTGTTAATTTTAATGATGGCGAGCAAGTTACTTCCGAAAAATTGGTTATTATGCACTAATAATACTTGGAATTATTAAACTGCTAGAATTGTTAAATAATTTTTACTACTGGCGATTTTTGGCTGCTGCTTATTAACAATCAATTACTAATACAATTATTCGTATCAAATTTGTGTTAATTTTTTTTGTTATTACGCAAAAGGAAACCGAAAATCACTTGCATTTGAGAATGTTAATATCGAATTTGTTGAAAACAATCTCTGTATTAAGCAATTGAATTTAAAAGCCATTTGCATTTTATAGTATCGTATATTAAAACTCAAAAGGTCGAATAGTTTTGCTATTCGACCTTTTTTTATGGGGTCTAATTTTTTTAAATTAATTTTGTTTATCATTACACTTCCTTATTCTTTTAAACTACCTCAATGTTGCATCAACCAAATTGCCTATGGTATTTCCCAATTTAATTTTAATAATTAAATTGTTTTTCTTACTAGCAAAAGAGGCTTCAAAAAACTTATTAAAAAGGAAGCCCAAGAATTGGAACCGATAGGCAAAAATCGGATAAATAATTAAAAAAACAAAATAACATTTATTCAAACATCATGAACAAAACAATTAAAAAATTAATTATTACCACTAGCATTTTACTATTGGTAGCCACTAATATTGCCGAGGCACAACGCTATATAAGTGCATTGGGAATTAGAGGAGGTAAAAATCAGTTTTTAAATGGCGCATCACAAATTGGGCTAACTTACCAACAGCGTTTTACCAAGCACAGCACTATTGAGGTAATAGGCTTGTACGATTTAGTGAGTTTTTCTGCTACAGGCTTATTAGAATTTCATACGCCTATTATTACCAAAGGATTTAATTATTACATTGGCTTTGGCGCACACCTTGGTCATCATCAAGATACAGGCGTGTACCCAGGCATAGATGCAATACTTGGACTAGAATGGAAAATATCGGGCATTCCTTTGGTGCTTTCTTATGATGTAAAACCCGCTTTTCATTTAAACCACAATAAAGCGGTACAATTTAATACAGGCGTTTCGGTACGCTATGTAATTATTACCGAAAAAGCCCTGAAGAAAAAACAACGAGAAAAGGAAAAAATGAAACGCAAAGAAAAACGCCAAGATTGGTGGAATAGAACTTTTAGAAAAAACCAGCCCGAACCAGAACCCGAACCAAAGAAAAAAGGCTTGAAAGACCTTTTTAAAAAAAAGGAACCCGAACCAGAACCCGAACGTAAAGGCCTGCGAGATTTGTTTAAGAAAAAGGACTAGTTGGTAGTTGGTAGTTGGTAGTTGGTAGTTGGTAGTTGGTAGTTGGTAGTTG
>JAHDBT010000282.1 GCA_020630215.1 Bacteroidota bacterium | reverse complement strand
AAATGTCAAAATTATGTAATATTCAAAAGCGATTCTATACCCAGTTAATCCAAAAAAATGCCTATTTTGCGAAACAAACAGGTCTTTTACCAATGGGTCAAAAAGCAACAAGCATATTATTAGCAATACTTGTTTTGGTAGTATCAATGGGGTTAACCATTAACAAACATTACTGCCAAAACGAGTTAAAAGCAACTGCGGTTTTTACTACGCCGCCTAGTTGTCATGCTATGTCTATGCCTAGTACTAACTGCCATTTTAAAAAGGCAAAAAGCACCAAATCTTGTTGCAGTAAAGGCAATAATTTACTAGTGAAAAGCGCTGCTACTTGTAGCAAAGATTGTTGTCATAACGAGTCAGAATACCAGCATTTAGAGGAGGATTTAACCAGCAATTATATCCAAAATCCTTCCTTTGGTAATCCTTGTTCGTGGAGCAAAATCCTTTTAATAACTCCTACAAAAACAATGCTTTCTGATGCGCTTGCCGCCCAGGTTGCCTACTTAAATTATAAACCCCCACTTCTTAGTGTTTTTCAGAATTTACCCGTCTTACACCAGTCCTTTTTAATTTAGCATTTTAGTTCTCTCTTTCTAGCCGCCTTAGTTTTTTCTAACGCAAGGGCTAGTATTTCTATGCGCCTACTTAATGTTGTTTTTGTTGCTTTTTAAATTGCTTATCTAATTGATAATAAATGATTTATGATTGTTTAGTTAAATGTTTAATTACATGAAATTCTAAATGATAATGAAACCACTTTTAAAGCAAAAAAAACAAAATACAGGTAGCATGGAAACGGCTGATAATTTCTAGCAAGTACTTTCTAGCAGATTCCAAATCTGTTTATCTAGCGTATAAAAATTTGGCACATTAGCACGGTGTAGCATAGCAGAACCGTCTAAATACTATGTACCAAATACCAAGTACACGCTACTAAAAAAACAACATGCTAAACTCCCTCATCAGGTTCTGTTTAGAGAACAAATTGGTTACCATTCTCTTTCTTTTTATCGTGATTATTTGGGGCATTGTAACCGCTCCTTTTAACCTCAACAAAGGCATCTTGCCCAACGATCCCGTATCTGTTGATGCCATCCCTGATATTGGCGAAAACCAACAAATTGTTTTCACCAAATGGGCAGGCCGATCTCCGCAAGATATTGAAGACCAAATCAGTTATCCTTTAACAACCGCCCTACTAGGCATTCCGGGTGTACGAACCATTCGCAGCAACTCCATGTTTGGCTTTTCTAGCATCTACATTATTTTTCATGATGATGTAGAATTTTATTGGAGTCGCTCTAGGATATTGGAAAAACTAAACTCCCTGCCTAGCGGTTTATTACCTAATGATGCACAACCCTCCCTAGGACCAGATGCTACGGCACTAGGACAAATTTTTTGGTACACCCTAGAAGGAAGAGATGAAAACGGACAAGTAACCGGCGGTTGGGATTTACATGAATTACGAAGCATCCAAGATTTTTATGTTAAGTATGGACTAGCTGCTGCCCAAGGTGTTTCAGAAGTGGCATCGGTTGGAGGTTATGTAAAAGAATACCAAATTGATGTAGACCCCGACCTGATGAAAATTAACAATATTTCGTTGATGCAAGTGGCAAAAGCCGTTAAAAATAGCAATATTGATGTAGGCGCAAAAACCATCGAGATTAACCGAGTCGAGTATTTTGTACGGGGATTAGGCTACTTAAAAAGCATTAGCGACCTAGAGCAAACCGTTGTCGCATCGGTACAAAATACGCCTATCCGCATTAAAGATATTGCCAGAGTTGCACTAGGCCCTGCAAGTAGGAGAGGTGCTATTGATAAATCGGGTGCCGAAGTTGTAGGAGGTGTTGTGGTGGCTCGTTATGGGGCAAATCCGTTAGAGGTGATTAACAATGTAAAAGGTCAAATTCAAGAAATTGCAGATGGATTGCCTAGCAAAATCCTAGCAGATGGTACGGTATCTAAAGTAACAGTTATTCCTTTTTACGACCGTACTAAACTCATTAACGAAACCATTGGCACGTTACAAGAAGCCCTTTGGCTAGAAATATTAATTACCATTATTGTGGTGATTATTATGCTGCTCAACTTCCGAGCATCCTTACTCATTGCCAGCCTATTGCCTATTGCCGTACTAATGTGTTTTATTGCCATGCGATACTTTGGCGTTGAGGCCAATATTGTTGCTTTATCGGGCATTGCGATTGCTATTGGAACGATGGTAGATATGGGCGTTGTACTTTGCGAAAACATCCTACAAAAGTTGGAAAAAGCCCAACCTGACGACAATCGTTTAAGCCTTATTTACGAAGCAACAACCGAAATTGCGTCGGCAGTAATTACCGCAGTTGCCACAACAATTATTAGTTTTTTGCCCGTTTTTACCATGATTGCCGCCGAAGGAAAACTCTTTAAGCCACTAGCAATTACCAAAACTTTTGCGCTACTAGCTTCTATTATTGTGGCTTTGATTATTATTCCTCCCTTTGCCCATTTGCTATTTAACAAAAAAGCCAATAGCAAATACTGGGCTTATATTTTACAAGTAGGTTTGTTAATTGCAGGTGTTATTGCCCTCTTTTACCAACAACAGCTACTAGGAATTATCGCCATTATTGTTGCCCTTACCAGCCTACTAAGCATCCTAGAACGATGGCTGCCGACTAGTAAACACCGTTATTTATCATTGATACAAAACCTAATCTATGCGGCTTTAGTCACCTTCTTTTTAACCAGTCGATGGCTACCTTTAGGCCTTAACCAAAGCCTATTGATTAATTTCATTTTTGTGGTCGTACTCATTGCGGTACTACTAGGATTTTTCCACCTCATCATTCATTTTTACGTGCCGATATTGCGTGTTTGCTTGCGATTTAAATGGCTATTTTTATTATTGCCGCTGTCTTTAATCATATCAGGCATTCTTATTTTTCGGGAAACAGGTAGTGAGTTTATGCCCTCTTTAGATGAAGGTTCGTTTTTGCTGATGCCTACCACGATGCCACATTCGGGTATAGAAGAAAACCTCGAAATAATGAAAATGTTGGATATGGCAGTTACTGCGATACCAGAAGTAGAATTGGTAGTTGGTAAATTAGGACGAGTAGAATCGCCACTAGATCCTGCACCAATTTCGATGTTTGAAAACCTGATTAATTATAAAAGCGAATACAAAACCGATGAATATGGCAATCGTTTGCGCTTTAAAGTAGATGGAAAAGGCAATTACGAACGCAATGAAAATGGCGAATTAATCAAAGATGAAAATGGAAAATACTACCGACAATGGCGAGATCATATACACTCCCCGGATGATATTTGGGAGGAAATTGCAAGGGCAACTAAAATTCCTAGTGTAACTCCTGCCCCCAAATTGCAACCTATAGAAACCCGTTTAATTATGTTGCAAACGGGTATGCGTGCGCCAATGGGCATGAAAGTAAAAGGGCCAGATTTAAATACCATCCAAGAATTTTCTTTAGCATTAGAAACCGCTTTAAAGAAAGTAGAAGGCGTAAAAAAAGAAGCCGTTTTTGCCGATAGAATTGTAGGCAAACCCTATTTAGAAATCGACCTAAAACGCACCGAATTGGCTCGTTACGGACTTAGTATTCAGGATGTGCAGCATTACCTAGAAATTGCCGTAGGCGGTATGGCACAAACTCAAACCGTAGAAGGACGAGAACGTTATGCCGTGCGGGTACGCTACCCTCGCAAGCTAAGAGAAAACCCAGAAGCCATTGGCAATATCCTCGTTACAACGCCTTCGGGATTGGATATTCCGCTAAGTGAATTAACCGACATCCGTTACAAACAAGGCCCACAATCTATAAAAAGTGAAGATGGTTTTTTAGTAGCCTATGTACTTTTTGATAGCGAAAAGGGATATGCCGAAACCGCCGTAGTAGAAAACGCCCAAAACTACCTAAACGAACAAATTAAAAACGGCAGCTTAAAAGTACCTGATGGAGTAAGTTACCGTTTTGCAGGCAACTACGAAAACCAAGTACGAGCCAACAAACGATTGAGCATTGCCCTGCCACTTGCTTTACTACTCATTTTTTTAATATTGTATTTTCAGTTTCGTTCTGCCCTAGTAAGTGCGATGGTTTTTACGGGCGTATTTGTCGCATTTGCTGGCGGCTTTATCATGATATGGTTATATGCCCAACCGTGGTTTTTAGATGTATCAGTATTGGGGGTTAACCTCCGTGATTTACTACAAATCCACTCCATAAATTTAAGCGTTGCCGTATGGGTAGGCTTTTTAGCCCTCTTCGGCATCGCAACCGATGATGGCGTTTTGATAGCCACCTATTTACAACAATCGTTTAAAGAAAAACAGCCCGAAACCGTTGCCGAAATACGAGCAAGCGTCATCAACGCAGGTCAACGCAGAGTACGCCCTGCCATGATTACAACCGCTACCACGATACTAGCCTTGCTTCCAATCCTCACCTCAACAGGCAGAGGTTCGGATATTATGATACCCATGGCCATTCCCTCTTTTGGCGGCATGACCATCCAAATGATTACCATGTTTACCGTACCCGTACTTTATTGCATTTGGCAAGAATGGAAACTTTGGGCGAAAGGGAAATGGGGGTAGATGGGAGTTGTTTACAAGTAGCATCTTGTTTTTTTTATAAAAAAAAATGAACGCAGGGTCAAGCGTTTCGCTTGAGCCGTTTGGTACAGAAGCCTATGGCTTCTAGCTATGTGCTTATGGTGAGTAGGTAACAAAAAATCAAAAAACAAAACCCCTGTACCACAAGTACAGCCCATATATAAAACAAGGAACATGACAACATACAACATACTAAAACTGCTAGTTTTAACGGCTCTTTTACTAGGCGGTAATCCCCATTTTGCAGGCGCACAAAGCCTAGCAGAGTTACTACAAATTGCTGTTAAAAACGACCCACAATTAAAAGCGCAAATGTACGAATACCAAGCGGCATTAGAAAAAACAGCACAGGTAGGCGTACTACCCGAACCAGAATTTGCAATGGGCGTATTTTTACTGCCTGTTGAAACCCGTGTAGGACCACAACGAGTGCGGATGTCTGCTAGTCAGATGTTGCCGTGGATGGGTAGTTTGGATGCCCAAAAAGATGCGGTTAATGAACAAGCCAAAGTGAAATTACAACAAGTAGCGGTTAGCCAAAACCAACTGCTCTACAACATTAAAACCTTGTATTACGAGTTGTACGAAATGCAAAAAAGAGTGAACATCCTAGAAGAAAATACTGCTATTCTACAAACTTTTGAACAACTTGCGCTTATTAAATTTGAAGCAGGAATGAGTAGTATGGTAAATGTAATTCGCACTCAAATGGAAATGAAAAAATTACAGAATGACATCGCAAGTATTAAAGATAAAATGGCGGTTAAAACAATCAAAATCAATCGCCATTTATATCGAAACTTGACGGATGAAATTGTCATTCCTAAAGAATTGCCAACACCACAATTGCCCCAGTTAAAAGAGAACCTGATAGCCGCGATAGCTGCCGAAAATCCAAGTTTGCAAATGTTACAAATGCAACAAGCTGCCATCGAAAAAAGGAAAACCGCCAGTGCCTTTAGTAGTAAACCAACCTTTGGTGTAGGGCTAGAATATGCAATGGTTACCAAGCGCAATGATATGGATGTGGCTAAAAATGGACGAGATATTTTGATGCCTAAAGCATCGGTGAAAATACCTTTATACAAAGCAAAATACCAAGCCCAAATAAAAGAACAAGATTACCAATTACTAGCCGTCCAAGAAAAAGAAAACTACTTGCAACACCAATTGCTTGCCGCTTTGGAACAAGCTTATATTGAGTATGAAGAAGCACAAAAACGCATCATTTTATACCAAGAACAAATCGTTTTAGCCAAAACAGGCTTGGATATTTTGGTAACCGATTACAGTACCGCCGGAAAAGATTTTGAAGATGTTTTACAAATGCAAGAACAAATTATAGCCTACAAAATAGCCATCGTAAATGCCTTAAACGACCAATGGCAAATTGTAGCTTTTGTAGAATCGCTTTATATGCCTGGTGGGGAAAATTAGGATTTGTTTACTTTGAATGCTAAAAAATTATTAGCATGTGAAATTCGGTGTAACTCACCTAAAACCAAACTAGGTCATTAAGGCTTTTAACGGTGCGACCCCGCTGGGGTCGGTTACGATTTTTTCTTCTTTTTTTTGCTAACATACTTTGACCACGCTGTGGTTAGTGGAGTGAATAGATTTTAGCGATTACTTTTTTTTTAAAATCACGGGTACTTCTGTGGGACTCCTAGAAACTTACAAACTAAAACTTTAAGTTGAAGCGCCTAATAATATGATTAACAATAATTTGCAAAACACAAAAAGATATACAGCCATGAATAAATCCATCATCATCAGCATCCTTATTGCGCTAGTAATTGGACTAGGGCTAGGATACCTTTTTGGTTTACAAAACACGACTCCTAATACTCAAAACCCCACCGTAACTGCTAGGGCAGAGGTTACCGTATTTACTTGTTCTATGCACCCAAATGTGCGCCAAAACGAGCCTGGACTTTGCCCCTTATGCGCTATGGATTTAACCCCATTAGACAATAACAGCAGCAGCGACGACAGCCCTATCCGCCTAGAAATGACGGAAGAAGCCATCAAAATATCGAATATTGAAACGACGATTTTAGGCGGAAATCCAACAAACAGCGAAGGTAATAGTAGCAGCACAAATACTTCCAATATTCCCGAAAAAGAAATAATGCTAACGGGAACGGTTAAGGCAAACGAAACCACAACAAGCACCCAAACAGCGCATGTTGGTGGACGCATAGAACAGTTTTTTGTAAACTATACAGGCGAAAAAATTAATAAGGGACAAAAGATTGCATCTGTCTATTCTCCAGAATTAGTGGCAGCTCAAAAAGAATTATTTGAAGCAAAAAAACTGCAAGGACAAATTCCAGTCCTATACGAAGCTGCTAAAAACAAACTTAAATTTTGGAAGCTTTCCCCACAAACAATTCAGGAAATTGAACAGCGAGGAGTAATAAAAACCGAGCTGCCCATTTATGCCGATGCGAGTGGCATTGTTACCCAAAAGTTTATTAATGTAGGCGACCATGTAAAAGCAGGAAGCCCCATGTTTGAACTCATGAATTTAGACAAAGTGTGGGTCTTGTTTGATGTGTACGAACGAGATTTACAATGGGTAAAAGTAGGCAACCGCATTCAATTTAATGTATCGGCATATCCCGATAAAATGTTTAAAGCTCGCATCACTTTTATCGACCCATTAATCAATCCACAAACACGCGTAGCAACCGCACGAGTAGAAGTGACGAATAGCAATAACTTGTTAAAACCAGATATGTTTGCCAAGGGTTTGATTAAGGTGAAAGCTGTTTCGGCTACTAGAAAAAGTGCTAGTGCTACCACAAAAAAAGGAGATAAATCAAGCCCGTTAAGTGTACCCAAAACGGCTATTTTGTGGACGGGGAGGGAATCGGTTGCTTACGTAAAAAAACAAGATACCGACATTCCGACTTTTGAGTTTCGGGAAGTGGTTTTGGGGGAAGGATTGGGGAATAGTTACCTAGTAAAAAGCGGCTTGTTTGCAGGAGAGGAAGTAGTAACGAATGGTGCATTTAGAATCGATGCATCGGCACAATTAAGCAATAAAGCGAGCATGATGAATCGGCATATAAAAATAAAGGAGGAGATAGAGTTAGCTCCTAGTATTCCGAATTACAGCAAAGAAACGCCCCTTGCTTTTAAAGAACAACTTGGCGCAACTGCCGCCGCCTATTTACAATTAAAAGACCAATTGGTTGCCACAGATTTTGAAGCTTCCCAAAAAGCCGCAAACACCCTAAGCGAAGCATTCACAAAAATAGACATGCAACTACTAAAAGGTGATGCACACCATTACTGGATGCAACAAAAAAAGGCACTCAACCAACATATACAACTCCTACAAAAAGCCAGCGATGTAGCCACACAACGCCAACAGTTTTCTCCTGTTTCGGATGTTTTAACCAATTGTGTAAAAGCCTTTGGCAGCAAAGGACCCAATTTATTTGTACAATACTGCCCTATGGCTTTCGATAATACGGGTGGCTATTGGCTAAGTGATGTAACACAAATAAAAAACCCGTATTTTGGCGATAAAATGCTACAATGCGGATTGGTAAAAGACACGATTCCTAATTTGTAGGGTTTGGGGTTTTGTTGTTTTAACATCGTTTTTTCGACATGAAGACGCAGAAGTACACAAAGTTGGAGAGGCGAGTTTTTAAACGCCAATTCAGTAGCAATATTCAAAATAACAGCAAAGCAATCGCCAGTATATTACTGACTACTGGAAACTGGTTACTGGCTATTTTTTTTCACTTTTTAACAAACCAAGTATTATGAAGACAACATTTTTGAAGACGATGATGGGCGTATTGAGCTTATCGGTAATTTTACTTTTAGCTGCTTGTGGCGGCGGTGCTACTAGTGATGGTGGTACGGACAAAGATGCAGGCGCAGGTAAAGCTAAAACAGAAACTCACAAAGGACACGATCATTCTGGGCACGACCACTCTGGTCATGATCACTCAGGGCATGACCATTCTGGACACAGTCATGGTGCTGCGAATAAAACGGGTAAGGAGTATACTTCTGCTTACATTTGCCCTATGCATTGTAAAGGCAGTGGCAGTGCTGCGGCTGGAAAATGTCCTGCTTGTAAGATGGATTATGTAGCGAATAAGAAAGGGAAGTAGTGGGGGTTTTGTTTTTAGGTTTTAGCTTTTAATATAAACGCCAATAGAGTTTTTTGCTCTATTGGCGTTTTTGTGTGCCTTGCATGGATATTAACTTGGTGGTTCAAGTCCACTACACACTATTTCATTAGTAATTAATTTTGTTTCGGTTACTTAGTAGTAAGTCAAACAATTTATGATATTTGCTGCTATAAAACAATGCTATTCCTATTCGCTAGACAAAGCAAAATTCCCCTCCGCGGGAGGGGCGAGGGGAGGGTGAAACCTAGGATGTTAAACCTCCCCATAGTCTAAGTTTTGCCTACAAAATTAACATTTACTAAGTGGTTTGTCAA
>JAHDBT010000281.1 GCA_020630215.1 Bacteroidota bacterium | reverse complement strand
TGAAAAATATAATTAAATTTCTTGGTGGACTTTATTTTTTTCATTTCACTAAGTAGTAATTTGGAATAATTTAGACATACTATTTTTCAAAAAAATAGTCTGTCTTCTGTAAAAAAAAAGCAGGTCTTTAAAACAATAGAAATCCAATTTATGGAAACACAAAAAATAGAAAAAAAACGAAACTCTTTTTTAATGCGAGTCGCTTTTTATTTATTAGCGGCGGTATTAATTATGCTGTTTTTTTGCCCTGTTTGTTTTTTAGAACTCAATGTTAATTTATTTAGAGGACTTGTATTTAGCTTTGTTCTTTTTTTTGTATTGGCAGAGGGGAACGGCGCATTAATGCAATGGATGAATAAGGTATATCCATGGGATAAAAATCCGAAGAAAAGATTTTATATTTCCTTGTTGGTGATACAAGCTTTTTCTATTCCAATAATTATTTTGGTGAATGTTGTTTTTTGG
Source organism: Bacteroidota bacterium (assembly GCA_020630215.1). Lineage (GTDB taxonomy): Bacteria > Bacteroidota > Bacteroidia > Chitinophagales > UBA2359 > JAHDBT01. The sequence goes on along the minus strand of JAHDBT010000281.1, from coordinate 8,814 downwards.
ATATATTTATTGGGAAGACCTTTGAATTATATTTTTACAGGTGCTTTTTATGCCGATATTATTCCTAGCGTATTAATTACCGTCATTATTTCCTTAGCCTTGTTTTCGCTCGAATTTTTGGATAGGTGGCAAAAAAATGCAGAATTATTGCAACGTAAAAAAAACAAGGAGTTGTATGCACAAATCGAATCTTTACAGAACCAAATAAAACCCCACTTTTTATTTAATAACCTCAATGCCGTCACGTCTATAATTCCTACCGACCCTGATACCGCCATTAAATTTATTAACCAACTTTCAAAAGTATACCGCTATATTTTAGACCATCAACAATCTGAAATTGTAGGCTTAGAAACAGAATTGAATTTTGCTAAGTCGTATGTTTATTTGTTGGAAATTCGTTACGGAAATAAATTGCAAGTACAATGGGACGTGGAGGATTTAACAGGAAATTTACCTCCTTACACATTGCAATTATTAATAGAAAATGCGGTTAAGCACAATGTTATTTCTAATAAAAAACCATTACATGTTTTAATAAAAAGAAAAGACAATTGGTTAGCCATTAGTAATAATTTGCAGGTAAAAGCTGCGGAGGGTGCATCGTGGGGCATTGGCTTGCAAAACATTAAAGACCGTTTTGAGATACTAGCCAATAAACAAGTCATTGTAGAAAAAAGCGATACCGAATTTATAGTAGAAGTGCCATTGTTAACCATCGAAAAATAATTTAAATTGAGAAAAATATTAATTATTGAGGACGAACCTTTAGCGGTGAATAAACTAAAGAGTTTCGTAAAAAAATACAATTCTACTTACCAAATTATAGCAGATGTAGATTCGATAGAGGAAGCGGTAGAATGGTTGCAAAAAAACTCCGAACCCGATTTACTATTTGTAGATATACAATTAGCAGATGGGTTGAGCTTTGAAATTTTTAAGCAAATAACTGTTCGTTGCCCTATGATTTTTGTAACCGCCTACGACCATTATGCTATACAGGCTTTTAAACAAAATAGTGTAGATTATATTTTAAAACCTTACGAATATGATGAAATTGTAGTTGCTTTAGACAAGTTTGAAAGTAACTTTGCCGCTGCTCCTCAACAAGAAAAACCACTTATTGATATAGCGATGTTGGAGGAAGCTATGCAAAATTTGGCCAATAGGTATAAGCAACGGTTTATGGTAAAAGTTGGCGAACGTTTATTGAGCGTAGAAACTGATACGATACCCGCTTTTTTATCGGAAGATAAATACACGATGTTGGTAAACGCCGAAGGGAAAAAATACATTATACAATATTCGTTAGAGCAATTAAAAACGCTACTCAATCCTAGTAACTTTTATAGGATTAACCGAAAGTTTATTGTTAATATTCAGGCTATAAAAGAGATCGCTGTTTTTTCGAGTAATCGCCTAAAACTCAGCCTTCATGCCTTTAAACACGATGATTTAATTGTTAGTAGAGATAAAGTAGCAGATTTTAAGGAATGGTTGAATGGATAGTAAGTAGAAGAAGGGAGAGGGGGACTTAGGTTCCTAAGTAACATTTTGCTGAAAAATCCGTATATTCGTGTAGTGAAATCCATCTAAAATTAATTTTTTGCAAGCAAATAGTATACATCTCACCCCCTTAGCTAGGCTAAAACACCAAATTCATCGTCATTATGAAGCCAAAGAGTATGCCGATTTTGTTGAATTGGCTAATGAGTATGTGTTAGCACATCTCCATAACCAGGAAGAATTTGAACCTTTATTAATTGTTTTACAAAAATGCTTGGCCTATTTTAAAACAGATTTGGATAAATACAAAAAAAACTATTTAAATACGCTCAATTATTTGGGTATTATGTGCTTTTATAGTTATCAGTACAAAGAAGCCATTAGTTTTTATTTTATTGGATTGTTACATTCTAATGGGGAACAGAGAAGCCGATTTTATGCCAATATTGGCGATTCTTTAATGTACTCGAACAATTTAGTATTAGCAGCAAAATATTTTACAAAAGCACTTAAAAATATCATTAAAGAGGAGGAAGAAGGCACTTACCATTTCTCTAATCAAATAGCAGGAAATATTTATGCCCTAAATTATGTTTTATGTCTAATTAAAATGTCTAAATTAGATAAGGCAAAAAAGATTTTTGACGGTGTTGATGGCATTAGTGATTTGCCCAGCGGCCACCATAGTTTTTATTTGTTTGTTGAGTGCCTACTGAATTTTGAAGCATACAAGGAAAAAGATTTTTTAGCCGTAATACAAAATGTTAAACACGAATTATCTGCAGATAAAAAAAACAACTATGTTATTGAGTTTAATGAGTTTCTATTAGAGAACAGCGTAGAATATTTGGGTTTAGAAATGCAGTTGGAAATGCTGACCCAAAATTATAAAATATCAAAAAAAGTAAATAATACAGCCGTTACTAGAGCTTGTTTGGTTAAATTAATTCATTTTTATAAAGCCGCCAATGATACTGTTTTAGAATTACAATATTTAAGAGAATTATTAGCATTAGATAGTGCAGATAAACATATTTTTAATGATAAATTGGTCAATACTTATTTGGTTGAGTTTTCTGAATTATTTAGGGAACTAAGAAATATCAATAAGCAAATATCTATTAAGAAAAAGGAATTTGAAGAAATTACTTACATCCTCTCACACGATTTAAAAACACCTTTAAGAACCATCAATAGTTTTTCTCAATTGCTAGAAAGAGATGTGGAAAAGGAACAATATGATAACTTAGGAGAATACCTTAGTTTAATTAAAAACTCCAGTAAAAATTTATACCAACTTATTGAAGATGTAAATGTACTGCACAATATTGAAAAATACAATGGTATGCAAGTAGCTGTTGATTTAAACGAGGTACTAAAACTAGTAGCTAGTAATTTAAAGGAATTGACAATAGCAAAAAATGCAAAAGTATTATTCGAAGATAAATTGCCAGTAGTACGAGGAGCGGCGACCCATTTTACTATTTTGTTTCAAAACTTAGTTGAAAATGGTTTGAAATATAATGAAAGCAAATTGCCTAGGGTAAAAGTATTGTCCGAAATAAAAAAGGAACATATTATTATTCATTTTGTAGATAATGGCATTGGAATAGATGCCGACTATTTTGAACAGATTTTTAAGTTTTTTAAACGGCTACATACCAAAACGTCTTATGAAGGAACGGGTTTTGGTTTGGGAATTTGTAAAAAAATTGCCAATAACTACCAAGGGGAAATTAAAGTTGTCTCTGAAAAAGGTAAAGGAAGTGTTTTTAGTTTGGTATTGCCTAAAATGCGATTGATAGGAGAGGAGTTGTTATAAAAAAGGCTATTGTTTAAGGCTTCTTTTTTTTCAATTCTACCATCGCTAATTCTTCCTTTGTTTTAAAGTTTTTGTAAATAGTATAACCCAACTTTTGGTACAATTTAATAGCTGGTTTATTTTTTTTAGCCGTTGTTACCAAAATGGTTCCCTTATTAATTTCTGCCTCTGTAATTAATAATAGTTTACTCGCAATGCCTTTTTTAAAATGTTGAGGGTGTACTACTAAGCGGCAAATCGTTAATTCCATTTCAGTAGGTATTTTGCCAGCGTTATTTTTTGTATTTACCGATATGGTTTCCCAACTACACAAACCTACTAATTGATCCTTCATTATATAACCCAAAAACTTTTCTTTACATTTTTGTAAGTCGGCTAGGGTTTCGGTTAAATAGGGAATACCATCAAAACCAATTAAATCGGCTTCTATTTGGTAGGACTTTCTTTGTAAAGTAATAATTTGATTGGCTATGTTAGGATCGTTTTTGTCTAGGATTTTAATCATTAATTTTTTTTTATAAACTGCAAGCCAAATTAATGCTAATAAGTTAATAGTGTTATAAGGTGTATACAAATTTGACTACTGAAGTGTTTGTTTGATTTATTGTGAAAATAAAGATGAAAAATGAATTTTTAATCTCCTAAATCACTATCTAAGGTGGCGTGTTTATTTCGCTTATTTCGCTTTTCTTTACTTTTTCTGCTTAAACCTTTAAATATAGCAATAATGCCCAAAACAATAGGAATAAAAGTATAAAGTATAATTACTTGGAAAAAGATAATTTCCACAAATAGTAAAACGATGCCAAGCGCAATCGCAATAATCCCTGCGGTAACGCCACTATTAATTCCTATGGCCGACATCCCCATTGACTCTTCGGCAAGTTCGGCATTTCTAATTCTTTTTTGTTCTCCCTCCATTCGTTTCTTGGCAATAGGGTCTACCTCAAAATGAGGGCAAGTACTTTCAAAAGTAGCCTGCTCGTTGGTTAAGGAGCAAATAATACCTTTGTTTAAATCGAAAGATTGTTTGCTACATTGTTTGCAAAAACTTAACTGGTAATTTCTGTCCATGTTGGTTATTTAAATTTCGTGAGTGCCATTAAGAGAATAAATATATAGCTTTTTTTTTAGAAATTTCACTAAGTGGTCTGTCAAGTTAATTTGGAACGGTAATAAAACAGGCTAATACAAAATAATAGCTCCTGACAATAAGCTGACGATTGTTAAGTAATTATGTACTATTTTTATCTTTTTGACAGTAGCAAAAATAATTACGCATAACAGGCTATTTTATTTTGTAGCTATCACTTTCACAAATACAGCACAGGACTTAATGCGTTTTGGGGAAAATTGCAGACAATTGTATTGGTGATGATTTGGTAAGTTACTACGTCTAAACAGTAGTACTTTACATAAATTGGCATTCTATTATTCCTAAAAACCTATATTTTAAATATGTTTAAGTCCTACTTTCAACAATTACTACGCTTTGTAGTGTTAGCTGTTTATTTATGTAGTATATGCTTTTTTACAGCAAGTTTATACGCACAGGAAGAAGCCAGTTACTGGTTTTTTGGTAATGGTGCGGCTTTGCACTTTAATGCTAGTACAGCACCTAATTCTATTCCTGCTCCCGATGATTTTTCGCAATACGAAGGCTGCGCTTCTTGGTCTGATGCGGAAGGTAATTTAATTTTTTTTACTAATGGTATTGATATCTGGGATGCCAACCTTGATATAATGGCTAACGGCACGGGTTTGTATGGGCATTACAGTGCGGCACAATCGGCCATTGTAGTACCACAGCCTTGTAATCGGCCTATTTATTACGTATTTACTAATAATGGGCGTACCGATCATATTCCGCCTTTTCGTGGGGTCCATTATAGTATTGTAGATAAAAGTTTAAACGGAGGGCTAGGAGCTGTTACGCAAAAAAATGTACCCGTATTACCTAATGCCAGCGAGCAATTAACGGCGGTACTACATTGCAATGGTATTGATTATTGGGTGCTTATACACGAGTGGCAGAGCAGTGCTTTTCATGCCTATTTATTAGATGGAAATGGACTTAGCGAAACGCCTATTGTTTCTGAAATAGGTTTGGGGCGGTATGGTGATAATAAACGAGCTATTGGCATTTTAAAAGCCAATGTTGCAGGTAATAAATTAGCTGTTTCGGGCGCACAAACGGCTCCTTTTGCCTTTGATGGAAATATGCAAGTATTTGATTTTAACGCTTGTACTGGAGAAATTACAAATGAACAAACGGTTTTTTTAGACAATCCTTATGGCGTATCTTTTTCGCCAGATGGAAAGCTTTTGTATGTAAGCAATCAAACACAAACAGAGGTGCAATTACTGCAATACGAATTAGAGGCAGTAGATAGTTTGAACTTAGCCGATACTAAAACCATCGTATGGGATACAACAATTGTGCAATGGGGACCTAGAGCTTTACAGTTAGCAGGCAATGGAAAAATATATACTTCTTACCTTGATAATAGCTATGTAGGAGCGATTAACAATCCGAATATTTCTGGATTAGGATGTGGTTTTGAGAGGCAAGCAGTATCGCTAAATTATGGTACAGGTTTATTTGGTTTGCCTGCCTTTATTGAAAATATATTTGATCCATCGGTTAATTTACGTCCTACTGTATTGAGCGATTTTTCGTATGAAAATGTGTGTGTAGGATCGCCTACTTATTTTACCAATCTTTCTACTTTTAGGCCAATTAGTATTATTGTAGAGGGCTACGAATGGTACTTTGATGATGTAGAAACGGGACAAGATAATTTTAGCATAGCCGAAAATCCGAGCCATACATTTATGGAACCTGGGGAATTTGCGGTGCAGTTAATTGTTAAATCGAGCTGCATAGTTGATACGGTTAGCAAAGTAGTAACGATTATGGCCCCCGATGAAACGCTTAAAAAAGACACCGCTGTATGTAGGGGAGATAGCATTGTTTTAGAAGCCATTGAAGGAGCCGATTACCTGTGGCAAGATGGCAGCACTACTAGGCAATATCTTGTAGCGGAAGCAGGGATTTATTGGGTAGTTATTCGGTCGGGTTTATGTACTAGGGTAGATAGTTTTTCTGTGGCAGAAAAAGGGGTTTACCCAAGCGTTAATTTTTTAAACGAACGGATTTTTTGTCCTAACGAAGCCTTAATTTTGGATGCGGATAATGGATTGGGAGCTACTTATTTATGGCAAGATGGTAGCACGGATACCCATTACAATGTAGTAACCGAAGGGAGTTATGCAGTTACGGTAAGTAATAATTGTGGTGTTGCAATAGGAGAGAGTCTGTTGCAGTACGATTTGGCTTGTTGTGAACTAAGCAAGCCTACTGCTTTTTCGCCCAATGGCGATGGGGTAAATGAGGTGTTTCAGGTTAAAAGTAAAAACTGCGCTATTGCTCAATGGCAGCTAGAGGTTTACAACAGGTGGGGGCAACTGGTGTTTCAAACAACCGATGCTACAACTGCATGGGAAGGACAATTTAAGGGTGGTAATTGCCCTATAGGTACCTATGCATGGCTGTTGAAGTATGAGGTGCAAGAGCAAGGAAAAATAACCGCATTAAAAAGTGCAGGTAATGTAACCCTAATTCGTTAATTAATACACCTACTATACTCCTATGCGTTTGGTTTTCCGATTTTTGCTAAATGGCTTAACTGCTAGCATTGTTAAATCACTTTACTTATTAGGCAAAAGAGAACCGAAAGTCACTTGCATTTGAGTATATGTGCTCTCTTTTACAAAAACACCAGCTACAAAGAAAAATCTATCCGCCCGACATTTTTGTTTGGCTGTATCCCATTTCCTTGAGTAAATCGTGTACTCGTTTTTTAAATTCGCCTTGCACCATAATTTCTCCTTCCTTGGCTGTGCCGCCTACCCCACATTTGCTTTTTAGTTTTTTACCTAAGTCTTTTAGGTCATCGTTAGTGCCTACAAAGCCTGTAACAAGGGTAACGGTTTTCCCTCTTCGTTTTTTGCGGTCGTGCATTACCTTTAGCTTTTGCTGCTGTGGAGGTAGCGTTGTTGCTTCTTGCTTTGATTCGTATTCGTACTCATAATCCGGATTAGTAGAGTATACCGTGCCGATGATGCGCTTGTAATTTTTTTTACTCATGATGTTAAATATTCCATTTTAAACTGCTGTGATAGGCAAAGATAATAAAAAAGCTACATCTTATATATTTATAGGATGTAGCTTTTTTGTTTTTTAAAGGGACAGAGACGCATTTTACTCCTCTCTTAAATCAATTACCTCTAACGCTGGATATGCTTTTTCGTCAAAACTAAAAAAATCATCTTTAATCATTTCTTTGGTATCAACATTAGCTAATTTATAGGTAATTAGGGTGCCGTTTTTCTCAAAAATATCAGCATTATCAATCAGTAAAGTTTCTTTGTTAACATGCAATCTAATTTTAGAGTAGGGCATATTTTTTTCTATAGGAGTTAGGTCAATAGTGGTATAGTTAGGGTTGTCTTGTTCTGGAAGTTTAAATTTAAAACCATCTTTGTAAACGGTAAAAATTTTAGCAGGAGATAATTCTCCATCTTCTAGCTCAAAATCGTTAATCTGCACTTCTTCCTCGGCTTTAAAGTACGTCCATACCGATTCATTATCGCAGATGCGTTCAATTTCGTCGGTTTCAATTCGGTACTTGTCACCTTTTACATAAATTTTTCCTTCTTGAGTTTCATTAATTCCAGCATCCTGGTTTTTAGTAACCAAGGTAAAATCTGCTTTAAAAGATTCAAATTTGCTGTATTTAGCACTTACTCGGTCAAGTAATCTTTTAGGATCGCCTTCTATATTAGAGAGGTCTATTGTTTCCTCTATACAATGGTTAGCACTTTCTTCGAGTGTATAGATTAGGGGAGTAGATGCTGTAAAGTAAAATTCCTCGTTTGTTACTAGCTCCACACTATTAGGATAGCTTATTTCGCTTGTAGAGTCGCTATTAGAAAGTGCATTTACTATTGGGTCAACAGTAGAGCTAGGTTCTGTAGTACTATAATAATTATTTGCCGAAGTAGGCGATAGAAAGCTGCCTAAACTGAGGCATAAAACAATCAATAATTGCATAAAAGATGTATTTTAAAGTGTTGTTGTTTTGTACAGATATACTTTTATCGTTTTTTAGACGCTTATTGGTGCTATTAGTTTAATAGGTTTTTGACAAAGTTACCTATTTTTTTTTTAATCGTAAATTGACCATACCAGTACTCTATAAATTAGAGGTGTTTCTTGTTATAGGTAAATCTTTAACTATTAGTGGGTGAAAACATAGGTTTTTGCTCATTAACAACTTAGCTTTTGGAATAAGGAATCTCGACAAGTTTGTATAATAAAGGAAACGCATTTGACCTACTATCTCCTAAAAAAGGCTAAACGGCTTAGATATACTAGACCACATTGGGTTTTGTGCAAATAGTTATTGATATTGACATCAAGC
>JAHDBT010000280.1 GCA_020630215.1 Bacteroidota bacterium | reverse complement strand
GTCACCATTTTCACCAAATACAAGCCATTACTTAGCCCCTCCCCTTTTAAGGAAATATGGTTGGCTTGATTGGCTTGCACTTCCCCATCAAACAAAGTTTTTATTAACTGTCCATCAATGGAAAAGAGTTGGATTTTTGTTTTGGTGTTGGTGGGGAGTTGGTAGGTGATGGTGCTTACATCCCTAAGAGGATTGGGGTGGATTTGTAGATTGACGGGTCCTAGTTTACCTCGTCCTCTACGTACAGGTTCTACCCAATATCAGCCTATTGTTGATGGAGAATTAATATCGGTACTATCGCAATAAACATAACAAGTGTACCAGCCGCTTGCTAGATTATTTATGGTGAGGATGTTAGAAGTTGTACCGCTTGCTACTAGCAGGCTATCCACATTATAAAGTTCGTAATTGTAGGGGAGACAACCGATGACATTGTTGGCGAGGGTGAGTTCGATGCTGCCGCTGTTGCCGCCTGTATCGGGCGTAATGTTGTTGTTTACAATGTTGATGGTGCTGCCTGGTTCAAAGACATTGCTGTTGATGTTGAACAGTTCGCCGATGCAGTGGTTTTGGTTGATGCTTACTAGTTCCCAACTTGCATTATCGGCATAAAGGAGGGTTACTAGTGCGCCTGGGGTGTCGGGGATGCCATCCTCATCTGTATCTACTAGTTGTTCCGTAATAATTTGGCGGACGTAGCCTTCTGTTTGCCATTCTAAATTGTAGGGAGAAGTGCCGCCCCATATGGCAACGGTGGCGGTTTGGTAGCCGCTGATATTGAATACGATTGGGGAATTGTTTAGGAGCTGAATGTTGTAATTTAGGGCGTTGATGTCGATAGTGGAGTTGCTGCAATCGCAACCGTTTGGCCCTTGGCCTTTGATGATTTGTAGGGTATCGTAGGCGTAGCCTCCTGAACCTATTGGGGAGGTAGCACGGACGACGAGCTGTAGGGTGTCTTGGGTGAGGTCGGTTTCGCCGAGGTGGTAGGTGGTGGAAGGTTCAAACTGATTTTCAAAACTGCCATCACCCAAGGTCATCCATTCGGGTTCAATGCCATTTCCAATATCCGCCTCTAGTAAAACATAAGTACTGCCACTACAAAAATACTGTTCTGCTATACTAACTATGGGAGCTACAGGTAATTCTATTACCATTGTATTTAGGGTGGTGTTGGTAACAATGGGCGGATTTAAGTCGAAATAGATGTTGGCGGTATTATTTACCGTCAAGTAATTCCCAAAACCTTGTTTCGCAAGAATTCTATATCTAACAAATCCATGACTTTCAACCTCATTAGTTGTGCTATCAGGGAGCAGTATATTGGGAAAATTAAACGCTAATAAACCATTTACATCAAGACTAGTTTCTACTGAATGACTACTAGCCACAAGGTTAAAAGTTTCCCAATCTAATCTGGAAGATAATTGGTCAGTAATACGCACATGAAAAGCGGTATCATTACCTGTATTTTGGAAGCGGATAGTATAGTCTAGGGTGTCGTCAAAAAGGGTATAATTATTATCCCAAATACCTGTTGGATGTACTAGTTTATCATTGGGATCGTAAGAACACAATAAGGTTGATGTCCAGTAATCGACATTCAAGACCCGATAGTCATTAACTGTTTCGTCCAATTCGTAGATGGTAGCATCAAAGTTAAGTTGCTCGCCAATAGCATTGGCATTAGGCATTTGTAGGAGTAATTCGATAGATTGCGTTTGGAAAGGCAAAAGAGATTCAACTTGCCAATAAAAGCTTTTGTTTTGAATGCTATCAGGCACTAAACTAGCAGAAATATAATCAGGTAGTTCATCAATATTTAACTCAATTAAACCATCTAGTGCTTGTGTTCCTGTATTGGTATAATGTAACCAAAAGCTGACCTCTTGATTGCATCTAGTAGGTGCGGATGTTAAGTTAATATTCGCATTTACACTTAATGTACTTGGATATATACCAAAATAAACACTTACTGTACTATCTTGTGATTCGATATTTACTGTTTGGATAGTTGGCGTTGTAACTTGCCAATTTTCAGGTACTTGGTAATTGATTTCATAGGTGTCAGGGTCAACATAATAACTTACAAGCCCTTCATTACTAGTATATAGATATGCCTCCCAAGGATTGATGGTTAAATTTTGATTAGACAACCAATAATCCTCTTCATCTAAAATTTCATTTTGATTTAAATCTGAAAAACATTGTACATTAACTTTATTTGTACGTAATAAATTTTCGTACCATGCTATTTTATCATCATCTCTTGATGCTGATAAGACATCATTATCCCCATCATTATCTAAGTCAGCTGCATAAACAGCAACTGCTCCACTAGCATTAGCGGAAATAATATTTTGATCACTAAAATTTCCAAAGCCATAATTTTGATACCAAGCAATTTTATCATCCATGTCAGAAGCAGATAAAACATCAACATCCCCATCTCTATCCAAATCAATAGCATAGACATATCTTGCGTTTTCAGCACTAACTGTAATAATATTTTGATCACTAAAATTACCCAAACCATCATTGGTGTACCAAGCAATTTTATTATCATATTCAGAAGCAGATAAAACATCTATGTCACCATCACCGTCTAAATCAGCAGCATATACCAATTTTGCCCCATCTGCCTCTAATGAAATAAGTTGTTCTTCACCATAAACTCCTGTTCCATCATTAGCATACCAAGCAATTTTATCGTCTACGCTTGATGCATACAAAACATCTATATCATTATCATTATCTAAATCAATAGCGAATACACATCTTGCACCATCTGCATTTGTGGAAATAACTTGTTGTTCTCCAAAATTACCAAAACCATCATTGCCATACCAAGCTATTTTATCATCAACTATTGATGCAGACAAAACATCCATATCATCATCTCCATCTAAATCGGCAGCAAACACAGACCTTGCGCCATTAGCATTTGTTGTTATTACTTGCTGTTCGCCAAATTCGCCTAGTCCATTATTAGCATACCATGCAATTTTATCGTCACTTCCCGATGCAGATAGAACATCCATATCTTCATCTCCATCTATATCGATCGCATAAACTCCAAAGACTTTATCTACATCAGTAGAAATTATATTTTGCTCAATAAATTTTCCTGCGCCATTATTAACATACCAAACTAATTTATTTTCTCGTACAGAAGCAGATAAAATATCTTCATATCCATCTCCATTAAAATCAGATGTATATATTGACCAAGCCTCCATTAAGGTGGAAGTTATAAAATTCCTAGAACCAAAGTTTCCAAATCCATCATTTGCATACCAAACAATCTGGTTTCCTTCATGTAAAGTTGATAATAAATCCATATTACCATTACTATCTATATCTGACATAGTAATTGCTCTTGCTCCACCAGTTCCAGTATCAATAATATTTTCTTCTGTAAAACTTACATCGCCATTATTAACATACCAAACAACCTTATCTTGTCCAGCTAAAGCCGCTGATACATCTATATCGCCATCATTATCTATATCAGCTAAGAAAACTTCAGTTATTCCACTAGCTTGATTAGCTATTGTTAAAATTGTAAAGCCCGCTAATCCATCATTACGAGCTACAATTATTAACCCAGATTTAGCGTAAATCACATCTCCATCCCCATCATTATCAAAATCGGCAGCTTTCACAAAAGTTGTTGGGTATGATGGATTATCAATAGATTGTGCTTCCCCAAAAACACCTAATCCATCATTCTCATACCATACTATATAATTATTATCTAAGTTATATTCACCAGAAGCCATTAACACATCTTTATCCCCATCATTATCTAAATCTATAGCAAAAACAGCATTCACTGCATCTATACCTGAAGCTACTGAATTTACTTCATCAAAATTGCCTAAGCCATCGTTTTCGTACCAAGATATATAAGAGCTTGATGCTCTTAAAATATCCTGATCTCCATCCCCATCTAAATCAACAGCAAAAATAGTTTTTAAAGCATAAACATTTGTAACAATAATTTGAGCTTCGCTAAAGTTACCTAATCCATCGTTTTCGTACCATACTATTTTATCAGATACTGCTATCACATCCAAGTCTCCATCATTATCTAAATCAGCAACTTCAATTACTTTAGCAAAGTCGGCATCTGTGGCAATAATATGTTGCTCAAAAATGCCCTCACCATCATTAGCATACCATGCTATTTTATTATCCTCATTAGAAGCCGAAAGCACATCCATATCACCATCACCATCCAAATCTGCAGTATTAAGGTCATAAACATCAATTACTGATGGCGTAATAATCTGCTCCTCCCCAAAAACAGTTTGCCCAATTCCTTCCTCTGGCAAACAAAAAATTAACAATAAACTAACAATTACTAAAAAGTTGGCTTGCAAGGTTTTCATGAATAAGGTATTTAAATGCGTGATAAAACATATTTACTTTGTAAAAGTAACAAAATAAGCCCTAGCAAACAAAAATTACCAGTATTTAAGCTATTTTAAAACAAATATTTGTTGGTTTAAACAAATATTGCTAACTTAATGAGATACAACTTATTAGCACCTTTTTTTGATGAACAAACTTGCACTACTATATCGTTTTTCAGTACTAGTGCTAGCTGGATTTGGGCTAGTGTTTGCGCCTAGCGTACAAGCACAATCTGCCGCCGAAAAGGTGGTGTTGATGGTGTATGATGTGCGTAGTAAAAGCTTGGATTCGTTGGTGATTCCGCTAGGAGATTTACCTGTTAATTTTGGGCAAACGCCTGCCGCTTTTGGCACTAGGCAAACCAATAAAGTAAGTGATTTAGCGCAGGGGCTGCCTACCAGTCATTTATTTGATAATGCTAATTTTAGCGACATCGTTCCTGCTGAACCGTTTTTTAATTTGGAGGAGTATCCTATTCGTACAACGGTAAAATTATTTGAACAACGCAATGTGTTATTAAAGGATAATTGTACGGGTACTTTGGTTAGCCCTAATATGGTTTTAACAGCCGCCCATTGTGTTTTTTGGGAAAACGAATGGGTGAGCGACAGCATTAAAGTGGTGCCGATTTACAACAATGGCAAAGCTCCTAGAATGCTTCCCAAAAGCTATGTAAAAAAATACTATATCCTTAAAAGTTTTTACGAGAATAATAGTTCAAAATACGGAGATATTGCTTTGTTAGAGTTGCACCAACCTATTGGTGAGGAGTTGGGTTGGCTAGGCATGGCTTTTAGTGAGGAGGAAGGGTTTTATCAGGATAAGGTTTTTCATAAATTTAGTTATCCTTGCAAAAAATTATCGGCCAAATACGGACAAAGGTATAATGGCGATACGCTGTACTATAATTATGGTGCAATTGATTACCCCATTAAAGGCAATTTTCCTAGCGCACCTAATAAATGGCTAGGCATTAAATCGCATGATGCGAAGGGGATTCCAGGGCAAAGTGGCAGCAGTTTGTTTTATACCAATAATGCCGATCAATATTATACTGTTGGAGTTTTGGTGTACAGCCCTATGTACCAACATTACCGCATTCATCGAGAGGTATTTTTTGCTTTTAGGCATATTTTACAGCAAAGAGGCGGACTACAAAAAAAGGAGCTTGCTAGTGCTAACACTCGCCTTGCTCCTCCTAAAATTGATTTTCAGGTGGCACCAAATCCGAGTACGGGAAAGGTGCGTTTTTATACGGCTTATACGCAACAAGTGCGCTTATCGGTTTACAATAGCCTAGGGCAATTGATGCAATTACATCCTCAATTTCAACTCAATACTAGTGAGGTAGATTTAAAAGCGTTTCCTAAAGGAATGTATCTTTTACAGGTGCAACATGTAGCGGGAACGCAGGTTGTTAGGGTGGTAAAATACTAATAGGACCTACCCATTTTAGTACAACAAAGTTACATTTCCTTTGAGCAACTGTAGCCCTAATTCGGGATGCACATACTCATAAACATATACATAAACGCCTAGCTCTTGCTGCTTGCCTTTATACGTGCCGTCCCATTGCGGATTGGCATTTTCTCCATTGTACATTAACTGCCCCGCACGATTGTAAATGCGTAAACTTACCGATTGAATAGTAGGGGATTTAAATACTTGAAAAACATCATTAACGCCATCCTGATTAGGACTAAATGCCGAAGGTAATATTACCTCCATACTGTTTACAACAGGTGTTACCGTAGGTGGCAATGCATTTACAAACACGGTTAAACTGGTGCTTGTTTCACATCCATGCTCGTCTAAATAACTAGCGGTATAGGTTGTTGTTGTACTAGGGTTTGCTATCGGATTTTCGATGGTAGCACTGCTTAAACTATTGCTATTGTTCCAGTTTATCGTATAACTCGCACTAGGATTGTTGCTTGTTAAAGCAGCCATTATTGCAATAGATTCGCCTTGTGTAATAGTTACATCGCCGCTATTAGTAGCCGATAAATTAGTGGCACTAACTAGCAAGGGATTACTAATAGCCGAATAACAAGTATCGTTGTTTACAATGGAATAAGTTTGGGCATAATAGGTTCCTATCGCTTCAAAAACCACGTTGTTTTCGTAGGCAATAGGTGTTACTGCATCGGCATTGTTATACCAAATAATTGGTGTTTCGGGAGGGCTAGTTAATACAAATGCTTGTGTGTTGCTACTGCCTTCGCAAATAAAAATACGGTCTTGAATAGCGGTTAAAGCCGGAGGACTTTCTTTTATTATAAGCTCCACATTTTCAAAGCGTTCTCCACATCCATCTAAAGTTGAACTTGCACTAATGGTTAGTCCAACACCCCCTTGTATTATATCGTTTGCTCCTAGTATATAAGTGGTGTTAGCGGTGTTGGCATCTATAAAAGCACCATCGCCACTTGTTGCCCAATGTGGGTTAATGCCATTGCTAATATTTGCCGATAAAGGGAGGCTATTTTCGGCACTACATATACTTAGTAAGTTTTGCGTTTCTACTAGGGGTAATGTGCTTACGACTACCTCGTTACTGCTTGCACTTAGGGCTTCTCCATTGCCATTTACAAAATTGGGCAAATTGGTTATGGTTGCGGTATTGCTTAAAGTTTCGGTGGTAGTCCAGGAACCTATAGCGGCATCCATATAAAAAGTGGCGGTTGTATTTGCTTGTACTTCGGTAATAATAAAATTGGCGGTATTACTGCCCGTAATGCTTGTTGTTTCGATATTTAAACCTGCTAAAAAGTAAGGTTCGGCAGTCCATATCACCGATTCGGGGAGTACATCGCTAAACGATAAACCTTGCAAGGGTACACTAGTTTGGTTATCTATGGTAAAAGCGTAAGTGATGATACTTTCTTCACAAATTTCGGTTGCATTAACGGTTTTGGTAAACAGTACCGCATCCGAATCGCAGTTTATTTCTCCATTAATGGTTACATTTTCTGCAATGCTATTTTGCCCATCAAAATTAATGTATGTTTGGTTATCGGGACCCGAAAGTACTACGCTGTGGTTATTAAAAGTTGCATTAGTGGCTCCTGACACATCGTAGGCTAACAAAAACGACACACAGCAGTTGGCAGGGATATTAAAAACGGTTTCGCCACTTGCACAATCGTTGTATTCAATATCCATTTGTTGCAAGGTAAATCCGCTAGGGTCCATATTAGACATAACTACTCCTGTAGCATCGGTGTTGCTAACATTGCAGACATCAATGTTATAAAAAACCAAGTTGTCGCAAACAGGTTGTGGGGTTGTGGTGTAATTATTTGCCGTTAAAATTGCTTCGGCTTCTATACACGCCGCTAGCTCAAAAAAGTTATTGGTATAATCTATTTCGCTGATATTGGTAATGGGCCAATTAATTGGTGGTAGCTGGCTGCCATCATCGTTTAATACCACCCAAATATTGGAGGGATTGGTAATTGGCAAAGTAACATTGAGGGTTTCCAATCCCCCTGGTTGAATGCTGCAAGAAAGGTAAGTGGTTAGCAGGGATGTTGCGCCTGGCATTTGCGGATTGTTGGCGTAAAAAGTAATGGGCGTACCTGCTGGCAAGGACAATTGTTCGTTGGCAGATACGATAAACTCCAGATTAATGGATTCGGCGTTAGGGCAGTCGTTTTCTAAGGTATAGTCAACCAAAAATAAGTTGCCATCTCTGTAAAAAAACACATTGTTGCTTGTATTAATAGCTGGACATACATACAAATTAACAATAGAACTTGCTAAAGCTTCGGTTAATTGGTCGTAGGAAGATGCGCCTGGAGCCAGAATATTAATGGAGGCGACCTGTTGTAAAACAGCTTGAACAACAGGGTCACTGTATGCATGATCAAAAGCAATACTTACAATTAAATAACCTTCGGCTTTGTAGGCTTCTGCCAAAGCAATTAAGGAATTGCTTATTTGCACTTGGTTGCCATCTGTAGATAATATTAGCATTTTGGTAGCACCAGGTCGGGCTTCGGCTGCTAGGTAATTGTATCCAAAAGTAAGGGCATCATTGGCATTTGTTCCTTCCTCATAAACCCGTTCGGCGTTTATATAATTTTGTATTTGAGCAGGGTCGCCTGTTATGGGCACTTGTAGGGCTTGGTTATTGGTATAGGCCCACTCTACTATAGCCAACCTAGAATCGTTGGCACCAGGACCAATGTTTAGGGCATTGGCAAAATTGACAAAAAACTGTTTTGATTGTTCGTACTCTTCGGCATCTACAGAACCAGAAGTATCGTTTAGAATTACAATATCTAGTTTCCCTTCGCAATCAGGGTTTGGGTTGGTTTCGTCTAGTATGGTAATTTCTTCTTTAATTTCATTACCAGCTACATCAGTAACAGTTATGGCATAAGTGCCGGCTAGTAGGTTGGTAATTTCTAAAATATTGTTGCTGCTTATGTTGGTTCCTGCTGAGGGTCCCGACCAATGATAAGTAAAATCGGGGTTGCCACCTTCTACGCTTATGGCAATAGTGCCGTTGGCTAAATTGTTGGTCGTATTGGTGGTATTTACATTTTCTATTGCGAAAAAACTGCCCATTAATCCCTCTAAGAAAAACAATTCTTGTGTGGCAGAATGGCCAGTTGCATTGGTAACGGTTACATTGTAATGCCCTGCTGCTAGTCCGTCGATAATAAAATTGGGGTTAGTGCTTGTTCCTGTTCCAACAGTTCCGTCCTCCTCTAAATACCAATTATAGGTATAGGGTGTCGGACTTATTAAACCATCTAATTGCACTTGGAAAGAACCTGTACTAGCACCAATACACGGGGCATTATTGGTTAGCAATTGCATTTCTAATCCTAGTAGGTTTTCATGCCAAACAATTGTTCTATCATAACAGGCCAAAATATCCTTATCTCCATCATTGTCTAAATCAAAACCGTA
>JAHDBT010000279.1 GCA_020630215.1 Bacteroidota bacterium | reverse complement strand
ACTACGGCTTAATAAAACTGCTTACGTGCATTTAATGAGCCACCAAATCATCACAAACTAATACCTAAAAAAACAAAATCCCCCTCCTATCAATTTAGATTACGCCAAAAAACAACAAAAGTAAACATTCCCCCCTAAAAATTTGTTACCTTCCTATCACCTAATTTAAAACAAAAAAATAGCACTACAAACCATTGCAATT
Source organism: Bacteroidota bacterium (assembly GCA_020630215.1). Lineage (GTDB taxonomy): Bacteria > Bacteroidota > Bacteroidia > Chitinophagales > UBA2359 > JAHDBT01. Next base: position 9,149 of record JAHDBT010000279.1, on the reverse strand, counting down.
TTAAATCAAAGCAAATAGTTTCCCGTTTACTAAGCGTAGTCGAAGTACCTGTACTGAGCGAAGCCGAATGTATTAGGGGAACGGGCTTAAATGTAACAACAATAGTTGTTCTTAAAAATCTTTTCTTATACTTCGACTACGCTCAGTAAACGAAAAGGGAATTGAAAGCAATAGCTTATTTCGATGAAGAGTAGTCAACAACAAACAAAATAAAAATCAAAAAAAATGTCCAACAACAACAATCCAGAAACACCTACTAACGAGGTGCAATTAAAAGAAGGCGATACCGCCCCCTTATTTACCGCTACCGACCAAGACGGCCAAGCAATAAGCCTAGCCGATTTTAAAGGCAAAAAAGTAGCCCTCTATTTTTACCCCAAAGACAGCACCCCCGGCTGCACGATGCAAGCCTGCAACCTCCGCGATAATCACAGCGAACTCCTAGCCAAAGGCATTACCGTACTCGGCATTAGCCCCGATGATGAAAAATCGCACACCAAATTTATTGGTAAGCACGACCTGCCCTTCCCCCTCATCGCCGATCACAACCATAAAATAGCCGACCTTTATGGCGTTTGGGGAGAAAAAATCTTGTTCGGACTATTGAATATTGGCATAAAACGTACTACCTTTATCATTAACGAAGACGGCATCATCGAAAAAATTATTGATAAAGTTAAAACTAGGGATCATAGTCAGCAGATTTTTGATGCGGTCTAATGGTAGTTGGTAGCGGGTAATTGGTAGTAGGTACTTTTTGCCCTTGTAAAATGCCCGTAGAAATTGGAGTGGTAATTGGTGGAGGGTAGTTAGTACTTTTTGCGCTTGAAATTATTGCCTGTTTTTAAAACAATGGTAATCACCTCTTCTATTTTTGTTGAGCGAACCAATTTTTGTATAAATTCGCTCAACAGAGTAGGGTATAAAACCCTACGCTATTGAGCTTGGTTTTGGGTTTACTCCCTTTGTTTTTTTGGTATGGAGCAATAAGCTGGTCAAGAAAAAAGTCATCAACATAAATAATCCGCAAAAATCAAACAAATCAAAACCATACACGCCAGTATATAAACTAACAGCGAAGCATTCTGACAATGAGCGAAAGCGAACGATCTGACTACTAACAACGAAGCGTTCTAATTAAAAAAATCACAATCATGAAGAAAATTCTTACACTTTTATTCTCAACAGCCATTTGCATGTTGCTTGTACTAAGCAGCAACACGTATGTAATGACCAATAGCGGCACGCCTCCTCCTGGCAAAACGGGCTATAGTGGCCCCGCCGAAACCTGTAGAGGCTGCCACTCAGGTGCTGCGCCTAATCCATCAGGCGGCTCGTTGGAAGTCGTATTAGGAGCTTCGCAAAACAGCTACGCTTTGGGCGAAACCTATGATATGAGCGTTACTGTAAACGACCCTGCTAAAATCCGTTTTGGCTTTCAAATGGAAGCACGGGATGCTAATAATAACTCGCTTGCTGGTTTTGCAGCTACAGGTGCTAATGTGGGGATTTCCGTAGATGGCGGCGTAGAATATGTGAATCACAGTTCGGTGCCTGGCACTAACAATGGTGAGTTCACTTTTCAATGGACAGCTCCTGCTAATGATGTAGGTACCATTACTTTTTATGCTTCGGGTTTGGCTGGCAATGGCAATTTCGCTACTAGCGGAGATAATGTGTATACTACCGAATTTTCCGTTTCACCAGCCATCACCAGTGTGGAGGAAGTAATTGCCAACCCTAAAAACATCCACATTTACCCCAACCCCGTACAAGACCAACTCAACTTGTTTTATGTACTGCCCAACTCGCAACAGCTAAACATTGCCGTGTACGATATGGCTGGTAAAATGGTGCAGCAATTATGGAACGGACAACAAAACGCAGGACACCAAGAAGCTAATTTTAGATTAGCAGAGGGTCAATATCATACAGGTGTTTATATGCTGGTTATAGAAGGCGAAACCTTTACTACTAGCAAGCAGTTACTAGTAAAGTAAATGTGCAAAGTGCAAGAACATCTATCTCCTCTTTGTTTCACCATAAAACATTAGTTATGAGGCAAATAGCATAGTTTGACTCGCTTAATCATTTAAGAGAGTGAAACACTTTTCCACCCGTATATGATAAGTTTTTTAAGAACTAAAGGCCCTACTTACTCGAAGCAATTTACACTTTATGCTACAAGCCAGGAGGCTTTAAACCCCTCTGGCCCAAGCGGGGACGCTTGATCCTGCAATTCTTTTTTTTTGTAAAAAAAGAATTGCCTGTTCCAGCCTCCCGGCTGGAGCATAACGAGCTTAAAGCCTCCCGGCTTACGCCAAAACTTTTAAAGCTTGTATAAACATATCAAACAAGGCGTTTCCTCTCCTGCTAGAAAAAAGACATTTCAACAAATAGAAATCCCTTCCAACTTTGGTTGTTATAACCTAGTTGGAAGGGATTTTTTTTGTTGTCGTAATATTAAAATAGCAGGCGGCAAGTCTGGAGACTTGAAACCCAATGCGCTCCAGCGAGACGCTGGAACGGGCGGGAACTGGTGAAAATACTAGGCAAAAAACAATGGTTTCCTCTAACAAAAATAAGTGGTTATTTAGCATCGCAAGATGAAGTATGCCCACCTACCAAGTACCAGCTACCAATAAAAAACTACTGAATTACTATTTTCCTAGAAACAGTTCCATTTTTTGTAGCTAACTGGTATACATAAACACCTTTAGGAAATTGCGCTACATTAAAGGTTAAAGAGTATAAGCCAGCGGTTTGTTGGCCTTCAAAAACTTGAGCTACTTTTTTACCCTTTACATCAAACAAGCTGATGTCGATTTGTTCGGCTTTATTTAATCCGTAATTAATGGTATGGGTGCTAGTAGCAGGATTTGGGTAGCTCCCTAAAATAGTAAATTGATTGGCAGCGGTGCTAGGTGTTTCTACCCCAACAGGAAACGGCACTAAATCTGGTGCATCGGTTTTTCCAGGGGCAGGCGCATCTGCATTTTGCAGGTAATTATCTCCACTATTGGTGTACAAGCCATTGCCATAACTCTCTATTGCTTCTGGTATTTCTAGGTGGTCAATATAGTACCAATCGGCTTGTAGGCGTTCGGTAGTTACATCTAGGATGTAGTAACCGTGGTCAAAAACATTGGCTTTTTTTAGTTGCGGATTGTTCGCTTGCATAGAACCTTCTAATATACCTGCTACAGGTGCGCCCAATACTTCGTCGTAACCTGGTGAGGTAATACTAGGAGTAACAAACTCAACCGCTACCGAACCTTCTCCTGTTTCGGGATCGTAACTTTCGTCATTTTCGGGGTCGAGGGTGGTATCAAAAGCAAAACTTACGTGTACATCACCTGTTAAAAAGGCTAAATTGTTCAATTCATTATCCACAATATGGCTTAAAACATTGGCTTGTTCGGCAGGGTAACCCGACCAAATATCTACAATAATCTGCTCCGCAGCAGCCGTCAAATTCACCAAAAATTCGTAGGCAATAGGCGAAAAAACAACTTGGTTTCCTACCAGCGTCCATTGCGAAGTAGCTGCCGAATTATCTAATTCATCCTTAAACCAAGCCAGTTGTTCTTCTCCTAAAAGGGTTCGATCTTCATCCTCAAAATTAGGTGCATCTAAACTATCTACTTGTTTGGTACGCCCTTCAATACGAGTATCAATCATAACCAAATTTGCCAAGCTCCCATAATCAATAGTACGGTATACTTGTTGGTTTTCGTTATCTCGAATTGGCATCCATTCAAAGTAGGCTTGTTTAGAGTAACTTTTACGTTCTTCCCAAGTTCCCTCGCCTTCTTCCTCATTGTGATTTTCTGCGCCATCTTTATAGGCATCGTTAGCGGTTTCATGGTCATCCCAAGTTACAATAAACGGGTGTTGTTGATGTATGGCTCTAAGGTCGGCATCGAGCTTGTAAAAGTTGTGGCGAGTGCGGTAATCTTCTAGGGTAGATATTTCATGGTCTGGCTCGTGTCCACGTCCAATGGAGTCGGCATAACCATATTCCCCTTCGGCATATTCGTAGTAGTAATCGCCTAGGTGAATCACGGCATCTAAGTCTGCTCGGTAGGCAATATAGCGGTAGGCATTAAAGTAGCCTGCTTGGTAATTGCTGCACGAAACTACCGCAAAACGCAAATGGTCGGCATCAATAGCGGCGGTGCGAGTACGACCTGTGATAGACGTTTCGCCGCCATGTGTAAAGTTGTAGTAATAGGTGGTTTCTGCATCCAATCCCGTAACGTCTACTTTAACGGTGTAATCGTTTTCCATTCCCGTTTCTACGGTTCCCGATGCTACAATGTCGCTCATGTCGGCATCGCTGGCTACTTGCCAATCTGCGGTTATGGGTCCCGTTGCATCCGTGGTAATGCGGGTCCAAATAATCACCCTATCTTGCAGGGGGTCGCCAGAAGCAACGCCGTGTAAAAAGGGGGCAAGTAGTTCGTCAAAAGCTGCGAGGCCTTGCTGGGCATCGTAGTTTCTGGTTTGGTTTTGAACAGCTACCGCTATGGGAGCAGTTTGTGCTAGTAAGCTACTGGTTGCTAATGCCCATACTAGGCAGGAGAGTAATAATTTTTTCATGGTATATTTTTAGATTTAGTGAATTTTTATTTATAGAAGGTACTTTAGTAGAACGTAGAAAGTATATAAATGGTGAAGTAGCATATCCGTACTTTATACAAAAACACCTTCTACCTTCTACAAAAAACCTACCCTTCGTCGTCTTCCCATTTCATACATCGCTTCACCGCTTTTGCCCAACCTTTACATAATTTTGCACGGGTATCGGCATCCATTGCAGCATTAAAGGTAGCATCTTTTTGCCAGCTGGTTTTGATGTCGTTTTTTTGGTAATAGCCTACAGCTAGTCCTGCTAGGTAAGCTGCGCCTAAAGCGGTTGTTTCAATTACGGCAGGTCGTTCAACGGGCGTATCCAAAATATCTGCCTGAAACTGCATTAACAAATTGTTGGCAGATGCGCCACCGTCTACTCGTAAGGCGGCCAATTCAATACCCGAATCGGCTTCCATCGCATTTAAAACATCGCGGGTTTGGTAGGCTAACGATTCTAGGGTTGCTCGTACTAAATGAGCTTTGCTTGTGCCACGGGTTAAGCCAAAAATAGCTCCTCTTGCATACATGTCCCAGTAGGGTGCGCCTAGGCCTGCAAAGGCGGGTACTACGTATACACCATCGGTATCGGGTACTTTCATGGCAAAATATTCTGAGTCGGGAGCTTCGTCTAGCACCTTTAATCCATCTCGTAACCATTGTATTGCTGCGCCTGCAATAAACACACTTCCTTCTAGGGCGTATTCTACTTGTCCGTCAATTCCCCAAGCAATGGTGGTTAGCAATCCGTTTTTAGAGGTGATGGGTTTAGTGCCTGTATTCATCAGCATAAAACAGCCTGTGCCGTAGGTATTTTTGGCCATGCCTGCATTAAAACAAGCTTGTCCAAATAGGGCCGCTTGTTGGTCGCCTGCTATGCCTGTTATGGGGATTGCCGCACCAAATAAGCTGGCATCGGCTTGTCCAAAATCGCCACTTGAGGAGCGTACATCGGGTAGCATACTGCTAGGAATGGTGAGGACTTCTAGGAGTTTTTCGTCCCATTTTAATTGCTGAATATTGTAGGCTAAGGTACGAGAAGCATTGCTGTAATCGGTTGCGTGCACTTGTCCTTTGGTGAGTTTCCAAACCAGCCAAGTATCAATGGTGCCGAATAGTAAATCACCATTAGCCGCTTTGCTTCGAGCATCCGGCACATTATCGAGCAGCCACTTTACTTTGGTTCCCGAAAAGTACGCATCTACTACCAAGCCTGTGTTTTGTCGAATATAATCTTCCCACCCTTCGGCTTTTAGTTGGTCGCAGAAGGAAGCGGTGCGGCGGTCTTGCCAAACAATGGCGTTGTGTATGGGTGTGCCTGTATGCTTGTCCCATACCACGGTTGTTTCTCGTTGGTTGGTAATGCCTATGGCAGCAATTTGTGTTGCCTCCACTTGGTTATCGGCTAGTACTTTACGGGCAACGCTTAATTGCGTATCCCATATTTCGTTGGCATTGTGTTCTACCCATCCTGCTTTAGGATAAATTTGGGTAAACTCTTTTTGGGCAACACCTACAATGCCGCCTTTTTCATTAAATAAAATAGCTCTCGAACTGGTAGTGCCTTGGTCTAATGCTAGGATGTATTGTTGGGTCATGGTTAAATTTTGATATTTGAATCTCGATTTTTAATTTTCCTGCTAACACTTTGGATTTTTGAATCTTGATTTTCGATTTTTAAAATTTGGTGTTTGATTATTATTTGGAAAATTGCAATTTGGTAATTGAGTATTTTTATTTTTGAATCATTAAAAATAAGGATATTTTTTGGGCTAGGAAAATGTTTGCCAAAAGGAATGTAAAATAGATGCCTAAAGAATGCTATTTTTCTGTAGGGAAGATTTTATTGGTGGTTATTAGGAGTTAAATTGGTTCCTTTTTGTGTTCTTAAAAGCCATATTTAGGCTCCTTTTTCAGCATCCTTTAAAACAAGAATTTACCAAGCAATTTGTAGAACAAATATTATTTCGTATTTTTAGTGATCATTTCAAATGAATTCATCTTTTCATTACTAATTAAGGAACGTAAAATACGATACAAACTATGGCTGCAAATGCAAATCCTACCCCACTAGATATGCTATACAAGTGGGAAAAAGAAAAACCTAGTCACAACTACCTTAACCAACCTATTGCGGGTAAAACGCTTACCTACACTTGGCAACAATTTGCCGACGAAGCGCGGCGAATGGCTGCCGCTTTAATAGCTTTAGATTTACCGCCTAATAGCAAAATAGGTACGATTTCTAAAAATTGCGCTCACTGGCTGATGGCGGATTATGCCATTATGATGAGTGGACATATTTCGGTGCCCTTGTACCCAAATGTCAATTCCGAAACTATTTCGTATGTAATTGAACACAGCGAAATGAAAGCCTTGTTTGTAGGCAAGTTGGATGATTGGGCTTCTATTAAAAAAGGTATTCCATCGGATATGTATTGTATTTCATTTCCGACTTACTATGGTGATACGGGTTTTGAAAACTGGGATACCTTAATAGCACAACACGAACCCATACAAGGCACTCCTAACCGTGCAATGGACGAAACTTTTACCATTATTTATACCTCTGGTACTACTGGCCGACCTAAAGGCGTAGAACATACTTATAACTCGCTTTCGTTTGCCATTAACAATTCTTTAAGTGTAATTAAAGTAGCCGAAGCGGGTGAACGAGGACGTTTCTTTTCGTACTTGCCTTTATCGCATATTGCGGAAAGAATGCTAGTAGAAATGGGCAGCTTGTACACCAATAGCGAAGTGTATTTTGCTCAATCGCTCGATACTTTTGGAGCGGATTTATCGGCTGCTAAACCTACGGTATTTTTAGGCGTGCCTCGTATATGGACGAAGTTCCAGATGAAGTTGATTGAGGGCATGTCGCCAATGGTTAAAATATTAATGGGCTTGCCAATTATTGGCGGCGTAATTAAGAAAAAGATACGAGAAAAATTAGGTCTTAACGAAGCCCAGCACTGCTTAACGGGTGCGGCTCCTACTCCACCAGCTTTAATGAAGTGGTTCTTAAAACTGGGCATCACCATACAAGAGGTATATGGTATGACCGAGAATTGCGCTTACTCGCATTATACTCGTAAAAATAAAATTAAGTACGGCTCAACTGGCCAAGCAATGCCTAAAGTGGATGTGAAAATTAGCGAAATTGGCGAAATTTTGGTAAAAAGTGAGGCCAATATGAAAGGCTATTACAAGCAACCCGACCTAACCGCTGACGCTTTTGATGGCGAATATTTACGTACGGGCGATAAGGGTGTAGTAGACAAAGATGGTTTCTTAAAAATTACGGGACGGGTAAAAGACATCTTTAAAACAGAAAAAGGAAAGTATGTATCGCCCAACCCTATTGAGCTTAAATTGGCCGTAAATTCTGATATTGAGCAGGTTTGTGTGGTAGGAACTAATTTACCACAGCCTATTGCCTTGGTTGTTTTATCGGAAGAAGCAAGAAGTAAGGACAAAAGTGAAGTGAACGAAGGTTTTGAGAAATTGTTGAAGGAAGTAAACCCAAAACTAGAAAAGCATGAGAAACTAAAAAAGGTGGTGCTCATGAAAGACGAGTGGACAGTAGAAAACAGTATGCTTACGCCAACCCTCAAAATTAAACGCAACGCCATTGAGGAAAAACACCAAGATAGTTATACCAAATGGTATAGCGAAAAAACGGTGGTTGTTAGGTGCTAGATGCTTGGTACTTAGTAGCGGGTATTGGGTAGCGGGTATTAGGACGATTCCGCTTTGCGCTGCCGTTTTAAGGTGTTAATATTAAACATCAAAAAGTCCGTAGGGAAAATTTATATTTTCTCTGCGGACTTTTTTTGTAGCTTGGTTTTTTTTTGGGGGGGGAGACGTAGCAGTACCACGTCTGTACTAGTGTGATTTTATTGTAATAACAGCACTAGCCCTTGTTTGGATTTTTTGGGTGGGCTATCGTACCACCACTAATTTTCCATTTTCTATTATTTCGTTTTCTAGCAGTACCTTATAAAAATAAATACCTTCAGAATAGGTGGCGGTATTTAAAACTTGGGTGTTTTTGCCTTGTAGTTTGGTTTGGTAAATGGGTTTCCCTAAAACGTTGTATAGTTGAAAATGGGCGGTTTTGTTGTTGGGGATGTTATGGTTTAAAATGGTTTGGGTAGTGGCTGGATTGGGGTTTATTTGCACCAAACTTTCCTTTGTATTTAACACTTCTATTCCTATATCCAAATCAACAAAAATGGTAATGGTATCTTCATGGCTACAACCTGTAATATTACTAACTACTGATAATACATAACTAGTCGTTTCACTAATCCCTACTACAGTAGGGCTGAGGCTATTTGGGTCATCTAGGTTATCTTCTGGAAACCAGGAAAATTCTTGCCCACCAAAAACTTCTGCCATTAATTGCACATCTTGCCCTACAGCAACAGTATCATTTTCTAGTTCTTCTATTTGAGCAAGTACAATTTCACAATCGGCCACATTAAATTGAAAATCACGGGTATTAGTACTTA
>JAHDBT010000278.1:6444-9403 GCA_020630215.1 Bacteroidota bacterium | reverse complement strand
TATGAATGGTCTATTTGGCCAGGAATAACGGTATTGAGTGAGAACCCCGTACTTACACACACCTTTAACGAACCTGGCGATTATTGCATCATCCTTAATTACAACGATCCTAATCAAGCTATGTGCGATGATGTGCAAGAAGTATGTTTCACAGTAGAAGAAGAAAATGTAGATGCTCCTATCATAGAGTACACAACAAATGGTTTGTTTGCTGAATTCAGCGTTGGCGGTTCGCCCCCCCCTTTTTCCTCTTATTCCTGGACCTTAGATGGCGCTCCTATGGCTAGTATCTCCACTTTTAATTACAATTTCTTAGCACCAGGCACTTACAATGTTTGTGTAGAAATAACTCCTAGCACCTGCCCTAATATAACTTGCGAAAACATTACCGTTGCCGATGATGGTACGCCTTGTGAGGTAAATCCAAATTTTAGCATAAGCTATGCCTATACTTTTCCTGAAACCATCACTTTAGCCATTGAAGAAGTAACAGCTAATACCAGTTACGAATGGTGGCTGCTTAGTGATATATTTGCAACAGGACCTACTACTACTATTAGCGGCTGGGCTCCAGGCAGCTACTACATCTGTGCGGTTGCTATAGACGATACCAACCCTTTATGTGCCGATGAGTATTGTGCCGAAATAACAGTAACGACTCCTGGTGTATGCAATGGAACAGCAAGTTTTAATGTAAATGGCAATGCTGCTAGTAACAGTTTAGTTGTTTGTGCTTTAGGTGAAATTGAATTTAGTAGTACATCCTCCGATTTTACCAATCCTGTTAACCTTTGGTATATAGATGATGTAATTATATCCGACAATCCGTTTTTTCTATATACTTTCTCAGAAGCAGGTACTTATAGCGTAACCCTTACTACTTCGGAGGCTGGTAACCCTGGCTGCCAAAGCACAGAAGAAATTACCCTTACAGTTGTTCCTTCGCCCGATCCCATTTTTACTTATACCACGATTGGTCTAACCGCCTACTTTCACCTAAACAATCCTAATATTGATGCAGACTATGCTTGGACCCTTGGCGACGCTACTGTTGGTACTGGTATTGACCCAACACATACTTACGATGCGGACGGTTCGTATGAAATATGTGTTATTGCAACACTGGATGCTTGTCCTACTTCTTATTGCACAACAGTAGGATTATGGGCAGAGTGCAACGCTAACGAGCTATCTGTCCCTGAAACCATTTTTGCTTGCGTCGAACCTTTTGAACCCGTTACTTTAGATGCAGGAATTGGAGGAATGGGGGCATACTCTTGGAGTGATAATTTTGGCAATGTAATTAGCAATACACAAACGGTACAGGTCAACGAACCTGGTACTTACTTTATTGAAGTAGCCGATGCTTGTGGCGATATCGGATTCGACCAAGTAGTACTATACTATGATGACGACTGTGTTTGGCCAGGCGATGTAAATTGGGATGATGCCGTAAATATGGACGACTTGCTAGATTGGGGCTTAAATCCACTAGGAATTACGGGAGTAGCTCGCGAGTATGCAGCTAGTTATAACCCGTTTGACTGGATAGCGCAAGGCTGCTTTGATTGGGCAGATGACCAACCCAATGGCATTAACCAAAAACACCTCGACTGCGATGGCAACGGCCTTACCGAAATTGCAGATATAGAAGCCATCGTAGCAAACTTTACCAATACCCACAATGGCAATATTGCCGAACGTCAACTAGAAGATAATTCGCCTATCCTCTACCCTATTCCTGCTGATATGTCGGATGTAACAGGTGATGGTATAGCAGACACCATTTTCTTTAACCTCTGCCTAGATACCCCAACACTAGATGGCACAGCTATTAACGCTTACGGCATCCGTTTTAAAGTAGGCTACAATCAATTTTTAAATGGTGGCAATTTGATTAATGCCGAATCGTGGTTTGAAAACTCGTGGTTAGGAACGCAAAATAGCTCGATGGCTGGCCGCTATAAAAATTTCCAAGCAGATAGCAGCATGTATGTAGGCATTACCCGCATTACCCAACAAGATACAACAGGCAATGGTGTAATATGCCGCATTGGATGCATTTTAGATGTAGACATTATTGATATGACTGTAAGCGATGCCTCTGGCGGGTTCTATAAAATGGAAGCTAATGATTCACAATATGGTATGCTTACCCTTACCCTTAGCGACATTAAAATGATTACCGCCGATGGTACAGAAACTCCCTTGGACGACCAACACATTACGGTACAAATGCAATTACCGTCTACTATTGTGCAAACCAAAGCCCTGCTAGAGGGTGCTTACGATAATAGCACTGATTTAATGAACACCAACTTATACGATAATGGTTTGCTTCCACTAAATCAGCCTTTTGCTCGCGCTCCTTGGTTTTACAATGGCTTAGAAAATGTGGCAACAATAAGCGAAATGCCAACTAACACAACAGACTGGGTGCTAGTAGAAGCTCGTGATGCCAACGCCCCTAGCATAGTTATTGAACAACGTGCCGCCTTTTTATTAAACGATGGCAGTATTGTAGATGCAGATGGATTAACAAATGGTCTTAAAATGAACAGTCTAGCACAAGGAAGTGATTATTACTTGGTAATTAGACACCGCAACCATTTGGATGTGATGAGTAGTACCACCCTAAACATTAACAACTTTAACGCAACCTACGATTTTACCACTTCACAAAACCAAGCAATGGGAACCACACAACAGGTAGCCGTAGCCCCTAACACCTTCGCCCTTTATGCTGGCGATTTTAATGGGGATGGCGTGGTTACCTTCCTAGATTTTAATTTTTATACCCTAGAATCTTCCCAACTTAACCAATACCTCGATACCGATTGTAATTTAGATCGTACTACGTCTATTAGCGATTTTAACTTGTATTTTGGCAATGCTAGTCGGATGGGGATTAGTGAGGTGCGGTATTAAGAATTCTGGAGGTTTGATTTTTGGTTTTTGA
>JAHDBT010000278.1:0-6344 GCA_020630215.1 Bacteroidota bacterium | reverse complement strand
TCATTGAAAATTTAAAATCGAAGATTGAGAATTTAAAATTTATTTTTATGCTGAACTTTAGAGGTTTGATTTTTGGTTTTTGATTTTTTATATGCTGACGCTAGGAGAGAATCATTGAAAATTTAAAATCGAAGATTGAGAATTTAAAATTTATTTTTATGCTGACGTTGGGGAATTTTGATTCTTGAATTTTGGAATTTGATTTTTGATTTTTTATATGCTGACGCTAGGAGAGAATCATTGAAAATTTAAAATCGAAGATTGAGAATTTAAAATTTATTTTTATGCTGACGTTGGGGAATTTTGATTCTTGAATTTTGGAATTTGATTTTTGATTTTTTTTATGCTGATGTTGGGAGGTTTGATTTTTGTGCCGTAGGTACAACCTGTTTATAGAAAAACCAGCATCAAATAACCTAGCGCCGTAGGTGCGACCTGTTTTTTTTTTTTTTTCAGTAAAACGTAAAAAGCCAACAAGGTTTACTAAAAAAAATACCAAAACTTAGTCCAACTAAAAAATACGACCCTTTCTATTTTCATAATAGGAAGGGTTATTTTTTGTGCTTATCTTTGCTTGTAAATGAAAAAAGATTTAGAAAACAGAAACGATATTGTGCAGTTGATTGATGCCTTTTATCAAAAAGCAACCAAGGACGAAATAATTGGTCGGTTTTTTACGGAGGTGATACAACTTTCGTGGGAAAAACATTTACCCATTATGTACAACTTTTGGGAATCGGTATTATTTGGAACGGGCAGTTACCGAGGCAATCCCATTTTACGACACATCGAATTGCACCAAAAAAGTGCCCTCCAAACCATTCATTTTGAGCAATGGCAACAATTGTTTTTCGCTACGCTAAACGAACATTTTGAAGGAACTAAAACGGAAGAAGCTAAACAAAAAGTGGTGATGATGGCCAAATTAATGCAATATAAAATTGAGCAAAGTGAGGGGAAAGGGTTTGTGCAGTAGGGTTTTATTTGACAAACTAACTGATTATGTACGTTCATCAATAATTGCCAAAACAACTTCCTCTGTAATTTTTAAAGAGTTAGCGATTACGTTTACAGGAACACCATTTTCATAGAACCCTAAAATAGTTGTACTAAGCTGTGTTTTTTTCACATCTTTTACGGCTACGCCTACCGCCTCATTCACCGCTATTTCTACTGCCTTTTTTACAGCTACTTTTACCGCTTTTTCTACAGCAGCATCCAACTCTGCCCTCGCATCTTCTTCTCTAATATACACATAATCATAAGCCGCTAACTCTTCCTTAGACCATGTTCTTTTATTAGCTTCTTCATAAGCAGATTTCAGTCCTTCATCATCTACGTGACTAGGTATTACATCTATATTTTCGGCATTTTTAATAAAGTATACCCATTTCTCGGTAAGCGTTGTAAGTGCTGCTTCTGTTAAATTAAATTTGGGTAATTCTATAAAATTAAACTCCACATCTTTAATCGTTTGTTCTCCTGTATCTATATCTCTAATTTGGTTGCGACTGATGTAATGAGCATTTTCGGTTTGTTCAAAATCTAAAATGCCGATAAAAATAGCGGGTTTGAGTTTTCTGTAAAAATCACCTCGTTCTATTTGTTCTACATAGCTTTTACTGGTGTAATACAAAACTCTTTTTGCAAAACCACTCTTTTCTGCAACTTGCATTTCTACAATGTATTGACGATCTTTTTGGTCTGTTGCTTTAACATCAAGAATGGTAACTTTACCTCCTCGTAATTTGGGTAACTGATAAGGGTCTCCAATAACAACAGACACAATCCGCTGCTCTCCTTTAAACTCTAAAATAGCGTTTAAAAAAGAAATTAAACTTTCTGTTCTATTTTCATTCTCAAATATTTTGCGAAATGCAATATCGTTTTTTACATCTACAAACTTCATAAGTTATCTAAAAATTAAGTGGATTAAACATGGGTTATGGTAAAAATACAAAATTCCCTGTTAACCAACAAATATTTAAATGCTAAAATAAAAATCAAACAGAAAGTTAAAATAGCAAAAAACTAATTCAAACCTATCAATAAAAAACCCCTTCATTCACCCCAACTCCCCCATAAAAAACAGGCCGCTTAATTACTTGCCCCTCTCCAAACAAAAACAAATCTCCATGCTCATCTAACATAGGTACGTGTGGGTTACGGGCTTTATTCCACCTGCTTGGCACAAAGGGCATATCGTGTATGAGTAGGTTTTGGCTAAAATGGCGAATTTGCTCCGCATCCATCCCTGCTTGTAGTTGCACTTGTTGCCCGTAGGCTAGAGCTTGGTTAATTTGTAGTACCAGTATGCCATGCGAATGGGTTGCGTATCGTGCCTTAGAAAAATCGAAATAACCATACCGCCCTGGATAGTTGGTTTCGGACTTTTTTATTCTAGGACAAACTTTGGCTTTTACATTTGGTGTCCACGAAATATTGCTGAGGGCAAACTGGGTGTTGCGGTATTGGTAGCGCAACATAAACGCTCCTGTTCGGTATTTATCGGTGGCTTTACCTGCAAAAATATCGTTTTCTATTGCAAATTGCCAAGCATTAAATTCAATAGCTATGATGCCCGTTTCTTGCGAAGTGCGGATGTTGTTGCGGTACCATTTGTAGGCATAAGCAATGCTGTAAGGGCGGTTTAAATATTGTTGGGTAGGATGGTAAAAACGATATTGCTGATAGGATTTTTCGCTAGGTGTTGGGGCTTGTTTTTTTCCCCAGGCTCCTAGTAAGGTGGTGCTTAATTGTAATTCTTGGCGTTTTAAGTTGGGTCCTAATTGGTTAAAACTGTAGTAAACACGAGCATTGGTATTTACTTGTACATACTCATATCCCACATAGCCGCCTAGCATCACTCCTACTCGTTGTACCTTAGTGCCAAGAGTGCCGCTTAAACCAATAGTACCGCCGTATTTTAATAATTCCTGCTGTGCGTATAGAGGCTTTTGTGTTATCAAAAACAACATACAAAACAAGCTACAATAAGCACATCTTATCTTTTGTTTACTCATTTAATTGCTAGTTTAAAATCCTAAAATTAGCAATTCTAATCTTTCTGTTGTAATTTGTGAAAGAAACAATCTCCAACAATGAAAACCTATCTTTCTATATTAATTGTAATAATAAGTTTTGGCACTTGGGCTTGTAATAACGAAGGAAACACCCGTTCTAATACGGCATCAAAAATTATAAATCCGAATGGGGATAGTGAATTGGCGTTGCTCATGCGAGCCATGTTTGACGATGGCATGGATATGAAAACCGCCATTGAAAAAGGGCAACATCCTAGCACTAAGGTTGATTACGCTAAAATTTTTACCGCTACTGCCACCGAACCCGACAAAGCCGCTTCGCCCGAGTTTAAAGCCTTTGCCGATGTGTATCTGGAGCAAATGAAAGCATTAGAAAATTGCACTACCGAAGAGGCAGCTCCCATTTTTAAAACTATGGTTACTTCCTGTATGAACTGCCATGCGGCTATGTGTCCTGGGCCAATGGTGCGGATTAAAAAATTGTACTAGTTTTTTTTGTAAAAAGTACTTTTGTAGCAGGTAGAAAGTAGTCGGTATTCGTATAAAGATAGATGGCAAGCTGTCTAAGCATCATGTACCCTCTATAAAAATACCTACTACCTTCTACACTAAAACTTACTCAATCACTACTTTTTTATTTAAAATGCCTTGGTTGGTTTGTAGTTGTATTAAATACATGCCTGCACTTAAATCGTTTACGGCTATTTGTTGGGTCTGATTTCTAAACAGTTTACTTTGTACCAACTGTCCATTTACATTAAAAATACGTACCGTTTCAATTTGCAAATCGGCTTGTTGGTTTTCAATAGCAAAATGCGTTTGAATAGGATTTGGCGCAATTGTAATATTGGTTGTATGAGGATTTAAAACGGTGTTTCCTCCTAGTGGTGGGCCTACAAAGGTAAAGCGGTAAACCGTTCCATTAGGTGGTGTACCTGTAACAGCATCGGTTAATCCTTCTGGTAAAATAGCTTCTGGAGCTGCGGCATCACCTACAAGTGCGATTGCTTCCCCAATAAAAAAATTGCCAAATGGGTTATAACGTGGTGCAAAACCAATAATTGAACCTGGGTCACCGTCGTAAACTATTGCGGGTTGGGTAATGCTATTTTCTCCCCAATGAACCTCTATATTGTTAGAACCTTCATATAACCACATCTGAAAATTAATATAATCCGTAGATACATTATCAACATAAATATCATTAAAAAAGCCTGCGTTGTCCCATTCTATTTTAAAAATACGGCTGCCTTCTTCCCCATCTATTAAATACGAAATATTAGACAACGAATTGGGTAATCCATCATAAGCAGTTGTGTCAGCACCTCTATCAACAATGTCAGCAAAAAAAGGGGATAATACTGCTACAAAGCTAGCATTATCCGATTCGGCAGCAAATAGTCCACCTAAACCTAATGTCCCAGAAAGGGTGATTTGGTCCAAACCTAAGTCAAAAAACTGGAAATCAAAGCCTAGCTCTATTTCGTAGTTGGGGTCGTCCCAAGTAATACCTTCGTTTAAAGAGGTGCTGTTTTCTAATGGCGTGTAGTTGCTAGTTACGGTTTCAAAACTGTAGCTTTGTGCAAAGCTATTGCTGCTAAAAAATAACAAACAAAATGCAGCGGCAAATGCTAATTTTTGTAAATAATTGGTACTCATGGTTTTAGATTTTCTTTGTGATGTGTTAAATGTGATTTTTAGGGATACTGTATTAAGGGTGCAAGTGTTTGAGCTTTTGTTGCAAAAACAGAAACTTGCTCATTTCCTATTCCATTTATAGCTTATGTGTAGTTGGACGTTTATAAGCTACATTTTGTTACAGCACACCATAAAAAAAGCTACTAGCATTTAAAATACTAGTAGCTTTTTTTGTTTTTAGAAACGATAGCAATAGCTATTACGTCTTATTTTTAACCAATAAGTCCTGCACAAATTTTCATTCTAATAATTTTCTTTACCGATGTTTCTACTTGTGCTTTATAAGCCGCATTGGTTTTCATTTCCTTGATAATAGCATCCATTGTTTTGGTTTCGTCTATAGGCATCAGCAATAAATCGCAGCCCGCTTTAGAAGCTTGCAGGGGCGCATCTTTATAAATAGTAACCGCTTTCATAGCGTTAAGAGCATCGGTAATTACCAATCCTTTAAAGTTCATTTTTTCTTTTAGCAAATCGGTTACAATCTTTCTGGAGAGTGTGGAAGGCAGTCCTTTGGTATCATATAATTCGTTGTTTTTAACAACAATGTGGGCTACCATAATCGTTAATACTCCTTTTTCAATAAGCGGATAATAGTTGTCTACTTCTAGCAAATCGCCATCAATATAAACACTTTGTTTGTGCGTGTCGCCTTTTACCAATCCATGCCCCGGAAAATGTTTGGCGGTAGCAATAATGCCATTGTTTTGCGAGCTTTGAATAAACTGATTACTCATGCTTACAATGCGTCCAGGATCGTCGCCAAAGCTGCGGGTTTTAATGGCAGCATTGTTGGGACTTACATCTACTACGGGTGCATAATTGTGCTGCACACCAATGTCCTGTAATTGCTTGTTAATAACCTGTGTTATCGAATCGCAAGCCCATTCATCTTTAATTTTAATGGTAGCAGCCATTTTAGGAGAACCTTTTATCCGCCCATTAAGCAAACTAGGTTCGGCATCCATGCTGTACAATAACGGAAGACTTTTGTTAGCAGCACCAACTTTATTAAACTTCGTTACTCGTTGCTGATGTCCCGTTTTACTGCCTTTCATTAGTATAACACCACCTACTTTATTGGCGGCAATTAGTTTTTCTACGGTGGCATCGGGTTTACCTAATTCGCCAGCCGAGGTAATAATCATTTGTGCTACTCGCTGCTGCTCATTAAGGGTATTGTATACCGAATCAACTGCTGCATCGAGGCTCGCATTATCAGTATAAAAATCTTTTAGTTGATAGGTAGGCGCATTTATTTTTGTTCCATCCGATTGCGCTTGTCCGCAAGCAGTATTAATGAGCATGCCGCCACTAAGCAGCATAAAACATAGGCCGTATAAAAGGTGTTTCATGTTTTTGTTAATTGAAAATTTAAGGAGGTGATGATGTTGTAAAGATAATATTATTATTGGTACGAGTGGAGGTAAAATAGTAACGGATATATTACTTAGAATCTTGTGAAGGAAGAGGGTTTTGGTTTTTGATACTCGATTTTTTATATACTGGCGATTATTCCATTAAAATATCCATCAGCATTCTTTATTATAATTAAGTAACGCATAAAAAATAAATCCGTCATTTCTACTTGATCTTTTGCAC
>JAHDBT010000277.1:3116-9410 GCA_020630215.1 Bacteroidota bacterium | reverse complement strand
TGGTGGAGTTTATTTTTTCTCATTCACTAAGAGCCGATTAGTAGATACGGAGTAATAACAATTCAAAAAAAAAATGTCCAAAACCTAATAACTAGATTTTGGACACTCTTGGTCTTACGGACGTAAGCTACCGTAAGGAAAAAAGACCAACCCACTATTTTACTTCCCACCCCATATTATCAAAATATAAACGGAGGTACGCTTCAGCAAAATCTTTATTTTTAAATACCGATTTGGGATTTTCTTCGTCGTAAAAAGCAGCAACTGCGGCATCAAAGGTCAATTCGCTTAAAGTAAGATCACTGTAAAGCAATTGTTTTTCTATTTGTTTAAAGGTAAAACCAGGTTCGTTGGTTAAGTTAAAACGGTCTACCAAATTTAAGAGGTGTTCTTTGCTACTTGCAATTGGGTAATTGTCTACTAAGTGTTGCCAATTGTAACCTGGGTTGTTGTAAAAGGCATATTTCGATAAATGCTCTCTAAAAACAAACAAGCTTTTTTTGTACACTTTTCTAATAAAAAAGATGCTGTAGGCAATATGGCTAAGTGTGTAATGCTTAGTAGCAATATAAGAAGCCAAAAAATGTGGATTAGGAACAAAAGCTCTAAACCGTACATTGTAATGGCACATTAAAAAAGACAATAAAGGCACATCTGCTACATGAGTTTTGCCGCCTCTGCTGTAAAACTTATTGTAAATAGATTTGGCTATTTTTTCGCATAAATCGGTATTTAAATGATTTAGCACAAAACACAACCTAAACAAAGTATCCTTATTATCTATTTGGTCTACTTTTGCCAACCATTTTTCTTCGCCAACACTGTTCACCCAATTAGTCAAACCTGCTTCGTCAATTTGTAGTAGTTCCCACAAAATGCGGTTTAGCTCAATAGGATGATAATGCGTAAGTACTTGTTCAAAAGAAAGAGCAAAAATACGAGTTAACCAAGCACTAATATCAGTAGTCGCTTGGTTTTGTTTTACCTGTTTTAGCAAAGGTAAAAATCCTCGTACAAAAGGAATTTTTATATACTCCTCCATTTTAGCAGTATGTCCTTGTACAATAGCTGCTAGTAATTGTTGGTAAGTAGTCGTATCTATATTGTATAAATTATGACCCAATAAGGAAAGGTCGGCAAGGGTTTCGTTTTCGGCTTTTACATTGTTTATCATCGTTTTTGCCAGAGCTTGCACCTGTTCGGTTTGTTCGGGCAAAAGCTTTACTCTATTAAAACTCGACAATAAGCGGCCAAATAAAGCTACCGAGCGTTTTTCTTCAACATAAATATTACCTACTTTTGGGGCATCTAAAAATTGAAGCACGTCGGTAACTACTTTTTCCGACGCTTCGGTAGACCACCTGTTGTTGTATACCAAGTTAGGCAATTTGTTAAGATCATTAAGTGGCAAAACGCTACTTGTAGAAGGAGTAAGGGAATCTGAATTCATTTCCAAAATTTAATGACATTGTTGTATGGTTTGGCTACAAAAAATAAAACTTGAAATTTATTAGGCCATCCAATGTCGGGTATTTGCGGTTTATAAAAAGACGGTTTAGCCTACAAATTTAGGTCAAAAAAAGCAATACTAGCTACTATTTGCTAAACATTATCTTATTAAGGTCGTTTTATATTGAGCTTATTGGTTAATAAAAACGACCTAATAGCTCTGAAAGCTTGCCTAAATACTCCTTTTTTTTAGCCGATAAGTAGGTGATAGCCACAGTATTATAACAAATAGGACTAGAAAAGGCAGATATGCGAAAAAAAGTTCGCATTAATTCCTAAAAACACCGATATTTGCCAAGTTTAAACGAAAAAAATAATCATTATTAAAGTCATTTCCATTTTAAGAGAAAAAAATGGAGCAATATTTAAATTATGACGGCTTATTCTTACATATCTAATGCACATCCTACTTATATAGAAGCTTTGTATAACGATTACAAAATGGATGTAAATGCAGTTGACGAAGGTTGGCGCAAATTTTTTGAAGGTTTTGAGTATGCAAGTGCCAATACAAATGGTAGTAGTACGGCTAGCAATGCACCCGTAGATGCAAGTAATTTACTAGAAGAACTAAAAGTATACAACCTCATTCAAGCACATCGCAAAAAAGGACATTTAGAATCGGATACCAATCCTTTAAAACCACGAAAGGATAGAAAAGCACACTTACAACTCAAAGATTTTGGGTTGAGTGATGCCGACCTAGAAAAAAGTTTTAATGTAGGAAACGAATTAGGTTTAGGAAAAGCACAATTAAAAGATATTTACAATAAGGTACGGGCTATTTATTGTGGTTCGCTAGGAGTAGAGTTTACCTATGTAAACAATCCCGAAGCACAAGAATGGCTACGCCAACGCATCGAAAATAGAGATGCCAATTACAACCTTAACCAAGACTTTAAAAAACGCATTCTAGAAAAACTCAACGAAACAGTCGTTTTTGAACAGTTTTTAGGAAAAAAATACGTCGGGCAAAAACGCTTTTCGCTAGAAGGAGGGGAGTCAACTATTCCTGCCGTAGATGCCATTATTAATTCGGCTGCTAGTTTAAATGTAAAAGAAGTAGTCATAGGCATGGCACACAGAGGACGACTCAATATGCTCGCCAATATTATGGGCAAAACCTACGATCAAATTTTTAATGAGTTTGAAGGCAACTCCCTACCCGATGAAACAATGGGCGATGGAGACGTAAAATACCACCTAGGATTTGCTGCACAACTCGACACGCCATCAGGCAATAAAATTGATGTGAAATTAGCCCCTAACCCTTCGCACCTAGAAGCTGTAAATCCAGTAGTACTAGGATTTGCTCGCGCTAAAGCCGATTTAATTTACAACTCCGATTACGATAGTATCCTTCCCATCCTTATTCATGGCGATGCCGCTATTGCTGGCCAAGGTATTGTATACGAAACCGTGCAAATGGGGAAACTAGATGGCTACTATGTAGGTGGCACCATTCACTACGTAATTAATAACCAAATTGGTTTTACCACCGACTTCGACGATGCCCGTTCGGCAGATTATTGTACAGGTGTTGCCAGTATGGTACAAGCACCCGTAATACACGTAAATGGCGATGATGTAGAAGCCGTTGTTTTTGCTTCGCAACTAGCCGCCGAGTATCGCCAAAAATTTAATTCGGATATTTTTATTGATATGGTGTGCTACCGTAAACACGGACACAACGAAGCCGAAGATCCTAAATACACGCAACCACATTTATATGAGCTAATTGGCAAACATAAAAATCCTAGAGAAATTTACAGCAATAAACTAACTACACAAGGGGATATTGATGCTACCTTAGCCAAAAAAATGGACAAAGAGTTTTGGGGCTTACTACAAAAACGCCTCGATTCTGTTAGAGAAAAACCGTTGCCCTACGAATATCAAAAACCAGAATTAGCTTGGAATGCCTTGCGTAAATCTACTAGAGAAGATTTTGATTCATCGCCCATTACAGGCATAAGTGATGAGGAGGTAGGAAAAATTGTACAAGGGCTAACCGCAATACCCGAAGGGTTTACCCCCCTACGCAAAATTAAAAAACTGTTTGATAAGCGTAGAAAAACCATGAACGATACTAACACCATTGATTGGGCCGCAGGCGAATTAATGGGTTATGCGAGTATTTTGCTAGAAGGCAGCAATGTGCGGATGAGTGGACAGGATGTAAAGCGGGGTACTTTCTCGCATCGTCATGCCGTACTACACGATGCCGAAACCTATAAGGAATACAACCGCCTAAATAATTTAGTGCCTAATCAGGAAAATAAATTGATGATTTACAATTCCCTTTTATCGGAATTTGCCGTACTAGGATTTGAGTTTGGCTATGCAATGGCTTCGCCCGAATCGTTGGTGATTTGGGAAGCACAATTTGGCGATTTTGTAAATGGCGCACAAACCATGATTGACCAATTTATTACCGCCTCCGAAAGTAAATGGCAACGCATGAACGGCTTAGTAATGCTACTGCCACACGGCTACGAAGGACAAGGACCCGAACACAGTAGCGCACGCCTCGAACGTTTTTTACAAGCTTGTGCCGAGCAAAATATTACGGTCGCCAACATCACAACACCCGCCAATTTTTTCCACGCTTTGCGCCGTCAATTACACCGCCCTTTCCGCAAACCATTAATTGTAATGTCGCCAAAATGGTTGTTGCGTCATCCTAAATGCGTATCAAAAATTGAAGACATAATGGGAGATACACACTTCCTAGAAATTATTGATGATGCATTTGCAAAAAACAAGAAAAAGGTAAAACGCATTTTACTATGCACAGGAAAAATGTACTACCATTTAGCCGAAAAACAAGCCGCCGATAATCGCCAAGATGTAGCCATTATTCGCATCGAACAATTATATCCCTTCCCTAAATATCAACTAGAAGCTTTATTGAAAAAATACGCCAAAAAAGTAGAAATATTTTGGGTACAAGAGGAACCTGGCAACATGGGCGCACTATGGCATATTCGCCATCGTATTGGCGACATAATAGATTTTAAGTATATTGCACGAAAAAACAGCGCATCGCCAGCAACAGGCTACAAAAAACAACATGCAAAAGAACAAACGGACTTAATTGACCAGGCTTTTGCGTAGCAGTCAGTAGTCAGATCGTTCGCTTGCGCTTACTGTCAGAACGCTGCGCTGTCAGTTTATATGCTGACGTTTTTTTAGCAGTCAGTGTTCAGACCGTTTGCTTGCGCTCACTGTCAGAACGCTGCGCTGTCAGTTTTATATGCTGACTATATTTAGCAGTTAGACCGCTTCGTTGTTTAGTCGTCTGACTGTTCGTATGTGCTCTGTCAATAATAATCAGGGAATATCAAAGAATCAAGAATCGCTTGCATCAGCAGGTGAAAAATTTTAAATTCTAAATCTTCGATTCTAAATTTTCAATAAAAACTTCCCCAACGTTAGCAGGAAAAAAATCAAAAATCGCATTTCAAGAATCAAAACTCAAAAATACCAATGTCAGTAATAGAAATCAAAGTACCTACCATAGGAGAATCGGTAACCGAAGTAACCGTAGCCCAATTTTTAGTAGAAGATGGCGACTATGTAGAAATAGACCAGTCCTTATGCGAACTAGAATCGGACAAGGCCACTTTTGAGCTGCCTGCCGAAGTAGCAGGAACCGTTACCTTTTTAGTAGAAGAAGGACAAGACCTAAACATTGGCGACCCCGTATGTACCATTGATACAAGTGCCACCGCAGGAGCAAGCGCAAGCAACGGACAAGCCAAAGCTCCTGAAACGGTAACCGCAACCGTAGAAGAAAAAGCCGCAACTCCTACCGTTACCGTAGCCAAAACCGAATCTACCTCCTATGCAGCAGGACATCCCTCGGTAGCAGCCGCTAAACTAATGGAAGAAAATGGCTTAACCGCCGCCCAAGTAAACGGCACAGGCGTTGACGGACGTATTTTAAAAGAAGATGTACTCAAAGCTATTGAAGCTAAAAAATCGGACCCTAAAACGGCAGCTCCTAAAGCTCCAATTGCGCCTAGCGTAGACACAAGCGCACCTAAAGTAAGTGGCAGTAGAGACAGCCGCCAAGAAAAAATGTCGCGCATTCGCAAAACCATTTCTAGGCGATTAGTAGCCGCCAAAAACCAAACGGCTATGCTCACTACTTTTAACGAAGTAGATCTCACCGAAATAATGGCCCTACGAAAAACACACAAAGATGCCTTTAAAGAAAAACACGGTGTTGGATTAGGCTTTATGTCGTTTTTTACCAAAGCCTGTGCCATTGCCCTACAAGATTTCCCAGCCGTAAACGCTTATATTGTAGACGATAAATTTATCGAATACCACGATTTTGTAGATATTTCTATAGCCGTATCTACCCCTAAAGGATTGGTGGTACCCGTTATTAGAAATGCCGAAACGTTGAGCTTGAAAGATATTGGTAAAGAGGTAAAGAGGTTAGCCCTAAAAGGCAGAGATGGCAAAATAACAATGGATGATATGACTGGCGGTACCTTTACCATTTCTAATGGAGGTGTGTTTGGTTCCTTAATGTCAACACCCATTATTAACCCACCACAATCGGCAATATTAGGAATGCACAAAATACAGGAACGTGCAATGGTTATTGATGGCGAAGTAAAAGTACGCCCAATGATGTACTTAGCGTTAAGCTACGACCACCGTATTGTAGATGGCAAAGAAGCCGTAACCTTCCTAGTACGCATCAAAGATTTACTAGAAGAACCCGTGAAATTGTTTTTAGATTTATAAAATTGCGGGCTTAATATTAAA
>JAHDBT010000277.1:0-3016 GCA_020630215.1 Bacteroidota bacterium | reverse complement strand
AAAAAAAATACACACTCGTTTTTTTTCTAATCGCTTTCACTCAATACACCTTTGCTCAATTCCAAATTGGC
Source organism: Bacteroidota bacterium (assembly GCA_020630215.1). Taxonomy (GTDB): domain Bacteria; phylum Bacteroidota; class Bacteroidia; order Chitinophagales; family UBA2359; genus JAHDBT01. The sequence continues at coordinate 2,945 of JAHDBT010000277.1, read as the reverse complement.
AGTCAAAGTTCAACCTTTACCGATAATGCTCGAAGCAGAAATGTTGATTGCCAAGTATACTATCCTGCTAATACCGCAGGTGCAGGCGTAGCTATCGCAAGTGGGCAGTTTCCCGTAGTTGTTTTTGGACATGGCGCAGCCATGAACAGTGCAGCCTTTACCAATATTAAAGACTTTTTAACCCCTAAAGGTTATATTGTGGTAATGCCTGATACCGAAAGCTCCTTGACCCCTGCACCTGATCATGGCGAATTTGGTGCGGACCTTGCTTTTTTAGTAGGACAGATGCAAACAGAGGGGACAACAGCTAGTTCTAGCTTTTTTAATGCCGTATCTACAAAAGCTGCCATTATAGGACACTCTATGGGGGGCGGTGCTACCTTTTTAGCGGCGGCCAATAATACGTCCATACAAACCATTGTTACTTTTGCACCTGCCGAAACATCGCCTTCTGCTATTGCTGCTGCGGCAAGCGTAACGGTACCTACCTTAGTACTTGCAGGAGAAGACGAATGTGTACTAGGACAAATGGGTACTTCCGTAACAGAACCCTTTGATATGTATGATGCTACGGCCGCCAATTGCAAATTTTATACAGAATTAGTAGCGGGTACACACTGCAATTTTACAAATGGCGATGCAAGTTTTCCGTTTCTTTCTCCTGCATTTAATTGCTTTTTTGGAGAAACCGCAGGCGGTTGCCCAAGCGGAAATTTGGCTACGCAACATGCTCAAATGGAAGCGCTAGTAGAACCCTGGTTGGCTTATTGGCTCCAAGAAGATTGTGCTGCTTTTGCTACTTTTGAAACCACTTTAGCCAATACCAGCGATTATATCAATACAGCGCAAGTCTGTAATATTATTCCCTTAGATGTAACAGTAAGCTCCTCTACAACAAGTATTTGTGTAGGAGATATGGCTACTTTAACGGCCGCTCCAACAGGAGGTAATCCAGCGTATATGTATGATTGGCTGCCTACTACGGGATTGAGCGCAGCCAATATTGCGAATCCTACCGCTTCGCCAACGGCTACAACTACTTATAGTGTTACCGTTGCCGATGCCAATAATTGTACCGCAACAGAACAAGTCACCATAGCAATTGATGCAAATTGTGCTTCGGTATTGGTACGTTTACAGGTATTTTTACAGGGGGCGTTTAATGGGATTGATATGAATACAGATTTGTTGGATAATGGACTTTTAGGTTTGGCACATCCTTATGATGTTGCACCGTGGAATGTAGCGGCGGGCAGTGCTACAAGCATTCCAACAGATGCGGTAGATTGGATTTTGATTGAAGCAAGAGATGCAAATGATAATACCCTTGTTTTAGAAACACAGCCTGCTTTTGTATTAAATAATGGGGAGGTGGTGGATTTAGATGGAAATGTAGGCCTTTCTTTTACAAGTTTAACAGCCGGCAATGATTATTATTTAGCAGTGCGACACCGCAACCACCTAGATGTGATTGCTGCCAATGCTATTGCTTTGCCTAATGCTACCGTTTACGATTTTTCAAGCCCAGCTAATGTATTAGGTGGCACAACACAAGTTGCTGATTTAGATGGAGGAACTATTTACGGCTTATATACAGGTGATATGAATGGTAATGGCGTTATTACTGTGGAAGATTATAACTACTACATCAGTGAACAAGCAGGACAAACAGTTAATCAGTATGGGAATAGTGACTGCAATTTGGATGGCAATTTAACAGTAAGCGATTTTAATGTTTATCGCCCTAATGCAAGTGTTATTGGTGTTTCGCAGGTGCGGTTTTAATAAATTTAGTTTTCTGTAGAACGGTCTTTAGTCCGTTTTTGTACTTTAGGTTTTATGCTTCAAACAAACGGACTAAAGTCCGTTCTACAAAGCTATCGAACAATAATTAATTTCCCATTTTTGACCACCTTATTTTCAAGCAGCAACTCGTAAAAATAAATGCCTTCTGCATAAGCGGAGGTATTTAAAATTTGGCTGCTATTGCCTTGTAATTTTGTTTGGTAAATTGCGCTGCCATTAGCATTATACAATTTAAAAACAGCGGTTTTGCTACTAGGAATTTGGTAGTTTAAAATGGTTTGGGTACTGGCTGGATTGGGATTAATTTGTAAATATGGTTGCTTGCTTTTAATAGGTGAATTTTCTTCCTCTAAGCCTACATTAAGGATGTTGACACTTTGGTTGTAAGTACTTGTATCGTTACAAACAACAATGGTAAAGGTTACATCGTATACACCGTTTTGGGCGTAGGTATGTGTGGGGTTTTCTTGATTAGTATTGTAGGGGCTGCCATCGTCAAAATCCCACCAAAAATTACTGCCATTGTGGGTGTTTTGACTGGTGTTGGTGAATTGTATGCTTGCAGGTGTATTGCTTGTAGTTGCCTCGAAACTGGCTATTGGGTTTGCCGATACGCCTAAGCAAAGGGGTAAATTATAAACGCTGGTATCTTGGCAAACAATAGCAGTTAAGGAAACATTATAAATGCCTTGTTGCGGAAAGGTGTGTTCTATATTGTTGTCATTATTGCTGGTTTGGACTTGTTGTGGGGTATTATAGCCAAAATCCCAAATAAAATGACCACCATCTATACTATCGGGGTAGATGTATTGACTGGTATTGGTTAATTGTACTACGAATTCTTGTGGGCTTATTACTTCGTAATTAAAGCTGGCTTGCGGCTCGGTGAGTAAACCTATGCAGTTAGTTTTGACTAGGTAGACATCTGCTTGGGAGGCAAGGGTATCGGTGCGCCCTACTACGAAGAAGCCGCCGTTGGGAGTAAGGGTGAGGTCGTAGCCGTAGTCGTTGTGAGGACCGCCGTAAATGCGTTGCCAAAGGAGAGAACCATCTGTGTCTAATTTTGCTAGGAGCATATCAGAACCTGAGGCTGGTACATCGTGGCAGCTCGTTACTATAAATTTGCCATCTGGTAAAAC
>JAHDBT010000276.1 GCA_020630215.1 Bacteroidota bacterium | reverse complement strand
ATGCTATGCTAACGCTAACACAAACAAAATGACCAATTACCAAATCACAATTTTCCTAGTTCTAAGATATTTGGGGGCTGATATATTTTAATATCGTTAGCAAGCCAAAGGCTTGAGTACCGTTTGGCTCAAGCGGCACGCTTGACCCTGCGTTCCTTTTTTTATAAAAAAAAAGAACGCCCGGTCCAGTCTCCAGACTGGAGCGTAGTGGTAGGGAAGCCTGTGGCTTCCATAATTGAAATTTGGCCCCCAAATATCTTAGAACTAGCAATTTTCAAATAATAATCAATAATCAAATTTCAAAAATCAAACCTCGACCGTCAGCATAGAAAAAATCAAAAATCACCTCTCAAAAATAAAGAATCAAAAATCAAAACCCATACCCCAAACTCATCCCAACATGGTCGGCTTTAGATAGATGGCCTTTTAGGTAGAGGCTGATAAATAAATTTTTGTGGCTGCGGGCATAGGTTGGCAACATATAATATTGCAGTGATAACTTGGTGGGAGTTAAGCGTTTTTCGCCAAAAGGATTAAAAACATAAAGCCCTCCTTGTAAGGAAATCGAAACTTGCCCGAAAAAAAGTTCGTAGCCAATAAAGGGATATACTTTGAGGGCTTTGCGGTAAATTTTTTCTTGATAAGCGACTTGGTTAATCGTGTAATAGTACAAATTCATATAATAATCGAACTCAATGCCTGCTAGGTATTGCGTTTTTATATTTCGGCGTTTATTAAGTATAATTGCGGCATTAAACACGCCATATTTAGGGCCGCCAGCGGTATTCGATTCGGTGAGTCCGTAGCCTAGTTTTATATTTACAAAAATGCGTTTATCAATAATTGGTGTTGCAGTTCTATTGGCAATAGGGTAGGGGCTAAAGTTGGGAACCGTTGGAAAATACAATAAGCTAATGCCTGCTGCCCCAACATTAATTCCTAGGTTAGGCGATTGCACTTTTCCGTTAGACCAATGCGTGAGGCTTAAATGTGCTTGCATATGTACTTGTGGATGGATTTTAAATTGTAATCCAGCTCCTAGTTTAGCAATGGCATTTACCTTAGAACCAATTACATTATTGGTTTGATTATAAACCGCATGGTAAGGACGGTTGAGGTAAGCCAATCCGACTTGTGCTTGCCAAAAGTAGTGCAGTTTTTTAAATTGGTAATGGTAGCTTATATAAGGCGCAAGGCTATAAGAATGCCCAAAAATGGCTGCATCGCCATATTGAGCGTACAAAAAACTGAGTCCTATAAAAGGGTAATTATGGGCGTGTTGCCATTGTTTTTGTCCGAGTGTTTTTTTGCCGAACTTTAGCTCGTACATCCAAGTGCCTTCGGTTACTTCGGGTTCAAAAAGGTAGGTGTAATCGGCAATGCGGCCGTAGTAAATGTTGGTGCTAAAATGGAACGTGGTATTGGTGTTTGTGGTAGTTGTATTAGCAGAAGGGGTAAAGTTAGAGGAAGAGGAGCTATTATTATTAGATAGCGTATGGTTTTGCGCTGTTACATTTTTTAGACTAATAAAACATATCAAGCAGATATAGGTCCATGCAAAATAATGTTGGTTTTTCATTTTTGGCTTAATAGGAGAGAAGAAGCTATTGGTTAGCATTTAATTAACTTTCGCTTGTTGGTTTATGCTCCACATTGGGCTGAAAAATGAGTGTGTTTTCGTTGAGTTCGTAGGCGCATAAAAAGCCAAGGCCGCTAATTTGGGTATAAGCGCAACCAGCGTCAATGTCTACTGCCCATTTTTCTTCATGTACTTGGCTTACGGTTGTTTCTTGTCGTACAGGCGTGTGTCCGTGTACAATTACTCGGTTTTTGGTGCGTTCAGGGGTAATTTGTTGGTGCCAATTGCGTATCCATATCATCGAAATTTTATCCTCGTAAATATCCGATTTGCCAAAGTTAAAACCTGCATGTACCAATAGGTAATCCTCTAGTGCAAAATAGTAGGGCAGTTTTTCTATAAAGTCAATGTATTCACTCGGAATATCGTGTACTTTGTACACGCCAAAGCTTCGTAAAGTTTCTATGCCGCCGTTACGCAACCACATATCTTCGGCAGTTTTGGTATAAATAGCATCTAGCAGCATTGCTTCATGATTTCCTCGTAGGCAATATACTTGATAGCCGCTGTTTTGCAGTTCAAAAATAAAATCAAAAATGCCTTTACTATCAGGCCCTCTATCAATATAATCGCCTAGTAAATACAATTCATCTGCTTTGGTGAGTTGTATTTGTTCTTGCACCAATTTTTTAAAAGTCTTGCAACAGCCATGTATGTCCGAAATAGTAAAGCGTCTCATGTACAGTAGAGCATTATTTATGCGAGATAGAAAAATGTTTTAAGGAGCGTGAAAATAGGAATAATTTGTGGAATGTTTAAATGGATGGGGATTTGATTGTAAATTCAAGGAAAACAATACAAAAAAAAACGCCGATTCCTCCAAGGAAGAATCGGTGTTTCTAGTTATTCTAAACTACTTTGTTGTATTAAAGTTGTTGTTATTGTTTGGTAGTAAAGGTTATTGTCCTCCACCAAATTTATAAGTAAAGCCTACCCCAAAGAAGGTTTTGTTTTGTAAGCCTTTTCCTACATACTCATCAGATTTGCCTCTGTTTTTCACTACATCAATTTCATCATCATATAGTAAAGTTGTTTCAAAAGAAGCTTTGATGAAACGGTTAACGGTAAAACCAAAATTGTTTACCCAGCTAACATCAAGATTTTGTGGTTTTACATCGCCAAACTTGTTTTCTAAATAGTTAGAGAACAACTCTAAGTTAGAAGTCCAAGAAATGTTTTTGATAATGTCTCTTTTAATACCCATAATGAATTTAGCACCTAACTCAGGTTTAAAAGCTGTACCTTCTTCTTTAACAACAAATTCTTTAAATCGGTTATTAGTTAATGTATCAGCAGGGCCATTAATCATACCAAGTGTACCAATCGTATCAACATCACCACCAACATTACCAAAGGTGCCAAAAGCTGCTGCTAAAGGATCTCCAACATAAATACCTTTAAAAGTTAATGGAGAGAAGTAAATAGAAATGAAATCGGTAGGTTTATAATCGAAACCTGTACCTAAAGTAAATATTGCAGGAGCTGCAAAACGAGATACAACAGGAGCATCATAATCGTAGGTAGCAATTGTATCTGCAGTATAATAGCGAGTAGGGGCAAACTGACTATCAAAAGTTGCTAAAGTTGACCAGTATAGCTTGTCATTAATTTGGTAACCCAATTTAGAATCGATATCAATAACATCATCAGCCTTACGCCAATCTCTAACCCCTTCTGTACTTATAAAACCCATTGTAAAGCGGCCATCGTTTTCCCAAAGCCACTTGCCCATTTTGTAATCAGCAAATAAAGCTAAGTTACCCGTAACTGCGGTCGAGTTTAAAGCTCCAGATGTCCAATCTCCAAAAGAAGTGTTGCTAAAATTAATAATACCCTCACCACCTTTTTTCCAGCCATCAGGAATCACTGCAGCAGGGTCATCTTCTGGTGTAGTAGCCTTTTTTCCTTCAACTACTTTCTGTTTAGTGCCATCAGAGTTTGTCTTCCATCCATTGCCCTGTGCGTTTAAACTAAAGCTTAAAAACAACATAACAAATAGGATCAAATTGAATTTTTGCATTGGATATGAAATTTTGTTTAAATTATAGAATGTAATTTTACTAACTAATATGCTTGCACAAAAGAAAATACATACTATTTAAAATAAGAATAATACAAAAGTATTATTTCCAATAAATGAAGTATTTTGATAGAGTTAAGACGCACTAATAGAATGCAAAGTCACAACTTTATTACAAAAGTTATACCCGTATAATAAGGCAGATCTATGTATAGAGTATCAAAATTTGTAAAGGTTTAATAATCAAGCTCTATAAACGCACATTTTTTTTTTTAGCATACGGAACTTTAACCCTCTTGTGACGGTTTTACTGTTAAAATCAATAGTACCTTGCAACACATAGTACTAATTTTTTTAAAAAACCGACTCTTTGGGAAACTTTTATCTTTAGGATGGAGTTGTACTATTAAAATCGACAGTACCTTGTAAGACATAGTACTGAAGTTTTAAAAAAAACTAAGCCTTTTCGAAACTTTTACCTTTTAAAGTAGGTTGTAGTATAAAAAAAACAGTACCTTGCAACACATAGTACTATAAAATAAAGCCATGAAAGTAAACATTGAAAAATCAAAAACACAAATGCGGAGGGGAATTTTAGAGTTCTGCGTATTATCTATTATCGCACAGCAAGAAATGTATCCTTCAGATATATTAAAAGCCTTAGAAAAAGCGAAACTAATAGTAGTACAAGGCACTTTGTATCCTTTGCTAACTCGGTTAAAAAATGCGGGCTTGTTAACCTATAGATGGGAAGAGTCGAACACCGGGCCACCTCGTAAGTACTACCGACTTACAGAAGAAGGAAGCGCATTTAAAAACGAATTGCACTACACTTGGCGAGAATTAATGACGGCGGTAGAATTAGTTAATTCACAGGAACAGGTAAATAATAAGTTATGAGTAAACAAGGCATCAAAAATCAAGTAACAACTTATTTCTTATCGTTTATCCGTTTCTCAACATCAAAACCATTAAAGTAATGAACAAAACCATTAGTATTAACTTAGGAGGCATCTTTTTTCATATTGAGGAAGAAGCTTATTACCAATTAGACCATTATTTAAAATCGATTGGTCAACATTTTTCAGCAGAAGAAGGTGCTGGCGAAATAGTAGAAGATATTGAAGCTCGTATTGCCGAAATGTTTGATGAAAAACTAAAAGGCAGCCGTCGTCAAGTTGTTTTATCGGAGGATGTGCAAGGGATGATTACCATTATGGGTTATCCCGAACAGTTTGACGATGACAGTGCGGCTAGTACGGGTTCTACCATTGGCACGAATGCTGGGGTAGGAGAGGACATTTTTGTTGAGCATCAGCAAAAGCCAGGCAAAGGAAAAGGTTACAATCGACATAAAGGCAATGCAGGCAGCGAGGAAGACCAAAACTTTAGAGAACGGCGCAACGAACACCGTGCTAACCGCCGCTTTTACCGCAACCCCGACGATAAAATTATTTCGGGAGTCTGTTCGGGTTTAAGTGCCTACTTTGGCATTACCGATCCTATTTGGATGCGCTTACTATTTATTGGGCTGTTAATAACTGGTATTGGTATTCCTATTGTACCCTTATATATCGTGTTGGCCATTATTGTTCCTAAAGCTAAAACGGTAGGGCAAAAGTTGGCCATGCAAGGCGAACCCATCAACCTATCGAGTATGGAAAAAGGGTTGAAGGACGAAATGGGAAACGTAAAAAAAAAGTTCGAGGAAATAAGTCAAAGCAAGGCAGGTAAAAATACCCGCAACCTTTTTGGCAGCATTGGCAACAGCTTCGAGCGCAACCGCATCAGTATTATCCGTGTAGTATCGCGTATTATTGCTTTAGCAGCAGTAGGTTTTGGTTTATTAGTATTGCTGTCCTTAATTATGTCGGCATTAGGTGTTGCATTAGGGGTAATTGCTAGTATTAAATTTATGGTCAATTATATTTTTACGTCTGTTATTCCTATTGTAGTAGCTACTATTAGTGCCTTGTTAATGTTGTTTATTCCTATATTATTAGTGAGCTATTTAGTTTCTAAAAAAACCTTTAACCTAAAGCCCCGCCGTACTCGTTGGGGTAGAGTAATGGCTTTAGTATGGGTTGTTTCTTTGGTTGCCTTTTTATTTTCTAGCTCAAGAGGAGCTGCTTATTTTTCGGAAGAAGATATGGTAAAGCAGTCAACCGTAATTCCTAATACTGGTTTTAATACGGTATTTATCGACTTTTTAAAAGACGACAATAACAGCTTTGAAGAACAACAAGCGATTAACCGTTCGGGAATGCCTTTTGGTTTTCCTTTTGAAGATATAAACGATGCCATTACCGAAAACAGAGAAGGTAAACTGCTCATTAAAAACGTATGGCTAGATATTGAACAAGCAAGCGGCAATGAGTTTGAATTGCTAGAACGTAGGTCGGCAAGAGGAACGAGTTTAAGCGATGCACGCACTTGGGCAAAAAATATCGACTATACCTATGAGGTGCAAGATTCGGTACTTCGGTTTTCCGATTTTTTAAGTACCGCCAAAGCCGATAAATGGCGCAAGCAGGAATTGCACTTAACTTTAAAAGTACCCATAGGCAAATCGGTTTACCTAGCAAAAAATTCCGAAAAAGTTATTTACGACATCGAAAATGTTACTAATACACTTGATAGAAAAATGTTAGGCAAAACTTGGATAATGACCCAAGAAGGATTGGCGAAGTTAAACGCCGATATGTCGATTAATGATGGAAAAAATAAAAGTAGCAAAGTAGCCTTAAATAGCGAAAAAAGTAGCGCAGTTAAAAATACACTTTCTACAAACGGCAACATTAATGGCAAAGAAAAATATTACGATTTTGAAAACTTCAGTCGCATTAACTTGGCAGGCAATGTAAAAGCAACTATTGAGCAAGGAGATGATTTTGCCGTAAGCATGATTGGTACAGATGGAAATTTAGCAATGGTAGATATTGACCAACGTGGCAAAACATTAAAAATTAAATACCTCGGTAGTGATTATAGCAATGAGAAAGGCGAAAAAATAAAAGCAACAATTGTACTCCCTTATTTAAGCGAACTGTCGTTAAGTGGCAATACCATAGGTTCTATTACCGATTACGAAAAGAACGGACGTATGGTTTTAAATTTAAGCGGCAATGCTAAATGTTTTGCTAAGATGGACATTGATAAATTGGAAATAGAACTATCGGGCAATGCCAAAGCTAACTTGGTAGGAAGTGCCGACGAAATTGAATCGGAACTATCGGGCAATGCTAAAATAGATGCCAGTAATTTTTCTGCCGAAAAAATACGCATCGAAGGTTCTGGATTGGCCAAAGCCGAAGTAAATGTAAGCGACAACTTAGAAGCCGACCTTTCGGGATTGAGCAAAGTAAGCTATAGCGGAACCGCAAAGGTTAAAGCCGAAACTTCGGGCGGCGCACATGTTGTTAAAATGGATTGACTGATTTAGGGAGAGAATTATTTAAAATTTAAGATCGAAGATTTAGAATTTAGAATTTTTGATATGCTGATTTAGGTAGGTTTTAAATTTGATTATTTTTTATTTGTTAATGTTGACATGTCATCCAAAAAATCCATAAATCCAGCCTATCCAAATTCAGACAATTACATCAGCAGGAAAAAATCAAGAATCAAACCTCAAATATAAAACCTCCCCCCAATACAATGCGTTTGATTTTTATCTTTTTAATTTTGTAATTTAATACAAAGACCTAAAGCCATTTTCTTTGTATAACCATCAGTTCGTAACAGCATACAATCTGTTACGAGCTTTTTTTATTTATGGGAAACCAATTACTTTTCTGCCTTATCCTTCCAAAATGTCAGCTAAGTTTATTAGCTTTGGAAATCCTATTGGGTAAATTGACCAATTTTATTTTTCCACTTTGACTAAAACGACGTAGCGCAGCGAAGTCGTCTAAGTACTAGCGATCCTCTACCAACTACCCAATACCAATTACTAGATCCCTCAAATTTTCTACCTCATGAATGTAATGTTTTGCGGTGCAGCGCAGGTTGTAACAGGAAGTTGTCATTTAATAACCTTAGACGATGGCTATAAAATACTCTTAGATTGTGGACTGTATCAAGGTCATGATAAAGATTTTGAATCGTTTAATGCTAATTGGCTCTTCGACCCCGCCGAGATTGATTGCGTAATTTTATCTCATGCACATATTGACCATACTGGGCGGCTGCCTAAGTTGATAAAGGATGGGTTTAAAGGCAAAATTGTTTGCACCCATGCTACCCGCGATTTAGCCGCCATTATGCTAATGGACAGTGCCAAAATACAAGAAAGAGATGCCGAATATGCCAATAAAAGAAAAGGACGGTGGGAATATGGAAAACTAGAACCTTTATACGAAACCCGACACGTTCGCCCCTGTATTAACCTGATGGAAAGCATTGGCTACGAACATTGGTTTAGAATAAAAAAAGGCGTACATGTATACCTTCGAGATAGTGGGCATATTTTAGGTAGTGCGAGTGTAGTAATACGCATTAAGGAAAAAAACAAGGACACGGTAAAAATTGGATTTACAGGCGATATAGGCCGCCCTGGTCGTCCTATTTTGCGAGACCCGCTGCCTATGATGGATTGCGACTTCCTAATATGCGAATCGACTTATGGCGCAAAACTGCACGAAGCAGCTCCTAGAGAATCGGATCATTTTTTACGTATCATTGAGGAAACCTGTGTTAAAAATAACGGCAAATTAATTATTCCAGCCTTTAGTATTGGGCGTACCCAAGAAATTGTATACATGCTGGACCAGCTCGAAAGCCATGCAAAATTACCTCGTATCCCCGTTTTTGTAGATAGCCCCTTGGCGGTAAATGCTACCAAGGTTTTTCAATCGCATCCAGAGTGTTTTGATGAAGACCTGCTCGATTATATGTTGTTCGATGATAACCCTTTTGGTTTTAATACCTTGCAATACATCCGTAAAGTAGAAGGCTCTAAACATATTAACACGCTTAAAAACGCCTGTATCGTTATCAGCGCATCAGGCATGGCAACGGCTGGACGAATTAAACACCATATTTTTAATAATATAGAAAACCCAGACACCACCATATTAATAGTAGGCTACTGCGCTCCTGGTACACTTGGTCACGATTTGCGAAGTGGCAAAAAATCAGTGAAAATATTTGGGGTACACAAGCAAGTGATTGCCAATGTGGAGGTGATGGAATCGTTTAGCGCACATGGCGACCAGCAAGAAATGATAACTTTTTTAGATAGCCAAAATCGGAAACGCCTTAAAAAACTGTTTTTGGTGCATGGCGTACCTAAAAACCAAACTATTTTTAAAGGTAAATTGCTAGAGGCAGGTTTTAAAAATGTATTTATTCCTGGACTAGGAGAACGGTTTAAATTATGAGTCCACTGTAAAAAGGTCGTTTAGAAAAGAAATAGTATATCTTACTAGATAAAATACCTGCGTATTCAATTATTAACCGAAATTAAATCAGGTATACTATTTCTAGGCTTTTTTCAGAAGACTCAATTATAATTTGAGGAACTAATAAAATAAAATGTTGGTTTTAAATACTAAATAAATTTAGCAGAGCGTATTTAGTAGTCTGTTGGTTTTTAGTGAAAAGCCCGAAAATTAAGAACAATAGAATTTATTGGAAACAATAGCAATAATGCAAAAAATATATACAATATAGTTGTGGGAGTGGAAGACTTAGGTATCTTTGCGACTAAGTAACGTTTAAAAAATAAATCCGACAATTTGTACGTAGAGGTTTTGTGC
>JAHDBT010000275.1 GCA_020630215.1 Bacteroidota bacterium | reverse complement strand
TTTTTTTATAAAAAATGAACGTGGAGTAGTAAAAACTCAACGGAGTATTGACTAAGGGATTTATTTAAAATTTAGAATCGAGGATTTAGATTTTTTTATATGCTGACGGTTTTGATTTTTTTATGTTGATGTTAGCATAGTATCCAAAAAATCCATACATCTGGATCATCCAAATTCAGACATTTTGATTTTTGAACTTTTCCTGCTGATGTAAGGAGGAATTTATTTTTCTGCTGATGTTAAGGAGATTTTAAACCTGGTAATTGATTATTATTTGAAAATTGTGATTTGGTAATTGATCATTAATGGACAGCAATTGAAAATCATCAGCAGAAAAAAACAGTTTAAAAATTCTAGCCATTTGGCAAAAAGCTATAAAAGCATCATCGAAACAATTGTTTTGGTGATGCTTTTTTTTGTCGTTACCTGAACAATAAAAATTACTCGTAGTAAAATTATCATTGTTGCGCCAAAAAAAACTTGCATCTATGATCAAAATAGATTATATTGTAAATAAGGAACAAAGTCATTGCAATGTAATGCCTTGTTATCTTACCTCACTTATCACGTTGTTATACTGTTCTTTTATTTTGTGAACTAAACACACTCGCTCATGAAAAAAAATAATGTTAAAGAACCTAACAGCAATAGACAAGTACAAGCGCATGTTCCAGAAAGAGTCGCCGATTTTTACCGCAATAAAAATATTTTCGGCTTAGAACAAGCTAACACTCCTATTCACGTAGACCATAATGAACCTACCTACAAAGGCAGTTATGTTGGTTTGTACATCGCTTTAATTGTATTTACCATTTTATGCATGGGAGCTATTGCCTCCCAGTATGTTTTTTAGCGTAAACACCCACCGCTTTTAGTACCAGCCAATTATTTGGCCAAGACCAACATTTTACCGCTTCTCTTAATAATGATTGATTGATGAATGAATATAGCGTTTATTTGATTAAATTTCATTTTTTAAGATTATTCTTGGATTGGCGATGTTTCATTAATTGATTTGTATTGAATGTATGTATGTACAATTGTTCTGATGATTTATTTAATTAACCAACTCAGGTTACCCTCCTTAAATTAAAAAAGCCTTCCCACAACTTCCTGTTGTGTGAAGGCTTTATTTTTTGTTTAAAAAACTACTCCCCATCCCCGAAAGGGAACCTATTTATTATTTACTCTTTCCAAAAATGCCTTAACCCCTGCATTAAATTTTTTAACCTGTCCTTTTATACCTTCTGTGTTAACATAAATGGTATTGTGTTCTGCTGCCATTTCCTTTTCAGGACGGGTTTTGGTGTAGTAATAAGTTGCTATAGATTTCCTACTGATATTGCTAGGTGTTTTTATAGGTTTAGGATGTCCGTGAAAGGAAATTTCATTCGTTTCAAATATTACACAGCGATTAAATAAAGGAGCATATTTGCCAATCAGGTTCTTTTCTCCTTTGGTTAAATCCCATAATTCTAAATGCCCTTCGTATTCGTCTTTCCAATCTTTATTCATATACACCAAAACATTTAAACGCCTATGGTATTTCGTTTTAGGATGAATATTGTAATCAACATGAATGTTTAAAAACGCACCCGTAATTGATTGATGCAATCCGCCTCCAAACAATTCTTCATCTCCTATTAACTCGGCTTCTATGGCTGTAAGTTCCTGTAGCCAATTCAAAAACACTTTTGAATTTAGTTCTTTAAAAACCGTATTCATTCCAGAACCTTCTTCAAATTTTGTTTTCTGAAACTTGTTTTTTTGGTTAATATAGGTTGTGCCATCCCACTTACCATTTTCAATAGCAGGATAGTTTTTAAAGATAAACTCTGCCTTATCTAAGGGAAAAAAATTTTCAAACATAAGATACCTAAAAGGCTTCTTAGATTGATACTCCGCCCTCAATGCAGGAAGGCGTTCGTATAAGCTATCAATATCAATGTAGTTCATGTTTCATACATTTAAATATCACCAAATAAAGTCTTATAGTTTTCTTAGGGATGGTGAAGAATATCTCAAAATAAAATGCAGTTCAAATATAATCAATATTTTTATTTTTTTTCAAAAAAAACTTTTCAGTTAACAGATAAAGTTTCTGTCCTTTTTATAAATATTTAATTAGGGACTTAAAATGAAAGAAGAAATACCTTCTTCCAAATAAAGCACTCCCGATAACAACAAGGTATATACAACAAATAAATTTAATTATCTCTATACCATCCTTAATTTATAGGCGTTTTTTGTGGAAGCAGGAGCTAAGGGACGCAAACTAAATAACTGCCCGTTTTGACTTTATCTTTTTGCATTATCAAAATAAAAAAAATGAAATGTATCTATGTCATGCTATTTTTCTTGTTGCTTAACTCCATACAATACGTAAATGGACAAACAGCGCACTTTACTAAGCAACAAATAAGCGAAGACTTAAAATACTTAAAAACCCAATTACTAAACAAACACCCAAATAGTACCAATGCAGGTTTTCAAAACTTTTTTGAAAAAACAAACCTTCCAGCAACGCTTACCTCACAAGAAGCTTATTGCAATATTGCTGCTACGTCCTCCATTATTAAAGATGGGCACACACTTTTTTATCCCAACTCAAAACTAATAAATCACAATAATGAAAATCAACATTTTATTCCCTTAAAAATATTTTGGGATGGGACTAATTTATTTGTACAAAAAAATTATAGTAACAATACCGCACTTGTTGAAGGAGCAAAAATCACCTCTATAAATGGCGTAAAATCAGAGAACCTTATTCCCTTTATGCTTCAAAATATGATGAGAGATGGCGACAATTTTAATTACCCAATTTGGGTGCTTAATAATTATTTTTTTGAATACTATAGTTATTTCTATGGCTGCCCCACAACGTTTAATTTAAAGGTAGCAACGGCAACAGAAAAAACAAAAACAATAAATATAAAAGGATTGCTAAAAGCCGATTTATTAAAAAGAATTAATAACAGTAATAGCAGCAATAGTAATAATGACAAAGCCATTTATGCAACATTTAATTTAGCCAATAGCACCGCTACGCTTACCATAAAAGATTGGCATAATAGCGTTTTAAAAAAACACTATAAACAAAAATTTAAAAAAGAAATTAAAGCCATTTTTGAGCAAATCGAAAACCATAAAATTCAGCACTTAATTATTGATGTTCGCAATAACCAAGGAGGAGATATTAAAAACTCCAAAATATTACTAGCGTATTTATTAGACCAACCTTTTAAATTAGTGGAAGGATACCGAAAAATAAAAGATGGTCGCTTAATAAAAAGCAAAGGCCCACAAATAGGTATACACAAGCCAAGGCCAAAACCATTTAAAGGGAAACTTTTTATTTTAATTAATGGTGGTAGTTTTTCTAATACGGGCATTTTTTGTTCTGTCCTACAAAAATACAATCGAGCTATTTTTATAGGAGAAGAAACTGGCGGAAGTGAATTTCAAATTTGTAGCAAGCCTAAAGGAATTCTATTGCCCAACACAAAAATTCGGGTAGAAATACCTACGCTGCAATTTGTAATTAAGGAGACTTCTAATGGGGTACTTCATGGCATAAAACCCCACCACGAAATTAAACCTACCATTAACAGTTTACTAGCAGAAACCGATGTAGCAAAAGCATTTACGTTGGAATTAATTAAAAAATAGGGTTAAATTACTAGTAGGTATTAGGTTCTTAGTATTTAAACGGTTCTGCTACGTTGCACTTTAGTAAATTTATAACAAAATAATTATCAGCATATTAAACTACGGATAGATAGTTTGGTCTTAGTATCATTCACTTTTACGAAACTATTAAAATCCATTCAATTATGTTAAGAGCATTAACTATTTTATTAGCCATCATTTTTTGCTTATCAAGCTGTACTCGCGATAACGAAATTATAGAAGTTGAAGAAACCCCGAACGAAACACAATTAGTAATTACCCCTGATATGCTTTCGCTTACTTACGATAGGAACGGCGAAAGAATAAGCGTGGTAAATGGTCCAGGACATTATATCTCTTACAGTTCTAGCCACGGTCATACCAGTGCCGACCCCTACAATCGCAAAATTAAGTATGGCGCAGTTTCGCACAATAACGTTGTACATAGCCAATTAGATATAGAGTTTTTACGTTTCGAGAACATTAATGTACTAGACGAAGGTACTGATTTTGAAACCTATGTTGAATACGAACAATTTAAAGATATTTTTACTCCAGGCATTAAATCTTACACGACCTCTACTTGTGAAAAACCTGGCGTATTAATTCGGTACTACGATGCACATGGCGAGCGTTGGAGCAGCAGCGAAATTAATTGTAAGCCTATTCCTGTAGCTGTTAATTACGAAGATTTTATTTTTGAAGTCATCCAATCAGAAACGGCTGTTTACCAACAAAGCAATTCTTTATCGTATGGCGAATATGTTACCCTGCGGTTTAGCTGCAATCTTTACAATAAAAACGGAGAGGTAATGGCTTTAGAAAACGGCGTACTAAATGCCTTCTATACACATATTAACAGCCCATTTTAATCCTCAAAAAAACACAAAATAAAAGCACCTAAAAAATCCCTGCTCTAAAATTAAATTAGAGTGGGGATTTTTTTTATTAGAGATATCAATACGATAAACTAGTATTGAAATTTCCGTAATAATGCCTTACCTTTGAAAGGTATTTTAGCAGTTGCAAAAAACACTAATAGATGTGTTGTGCAATAACTTTAGCTATCTCCTTTTACTTAAACTTTACTCCATGAAAGTCAGCGGTTTTTCCTTTATTAAAGATGCTTTGATTTATGATTACCCAATTGTAGAAGCGATAAGGTCTATATTGCCAATTTGTGATGAAGTGGTGGTAGCAGTAGGCGCATCAAACGATAAGACCTTGGATTTAATTAGCCAAATTGATAAAACAAAAATTAAAATTGTAGAAACAAAATGGGATGAAACATTAAGAGAAGGCGGCCGTGTACTAGCTATTGAAACCGATAAAGCGTTTAAAAATGTTTCGGAGAATGCTGATTGGGCATTCTATATACAAGGCGATGAGGTAATTCACGAAAAATATTTAAAGACGATTTATGAGGAAATGTTAAGCTGTAAAAATGAAAAAAAAATTGATGGTTTGTTATTCAAATACCTGCACTTTTATGGTTCTTATGATTATGTTGGCGCATCGTCTAATTGGTATCAACACGAAATTAGGGTAATTAAAAACAATAAATCAATATACTCTTATAGAGATGCTCAGGGATTTAGGAAAGAGCAAAACAAAAAATTAATTGTTCGACCTATAGATGCTTATGTGTATCATTATGGGTGGGTGAAAGAGCCACAAGCCATGCAAAAAAAACACGAAAACTTTAATAAATATTGGCATGATGATGAATGGATAAACAACAATATTGTAAAAGCAAATGAGTTTGATTATAGCCGACACGTAAAAGAATTAAAACTTTTTTTAGAAAAACATCCCGAAGTTATGCAAGAGCGAATCAATAAAAAAAATTGGAAATTTGAGTATGATATTTCCTTCACAAAAAAAAACTTAAAAGATAAATTTAAACAATTCCTAAATAGTAATTTTGGAATTAATTTAGGCTACCAGAATTACATTATTGAAAAAAACAAAAACGGTATTTGAGTAGGTAGATAACTTACTCAATCAGTAACTTACAAATGTTAAACATGGAAAATAAAAATGATATTTCGACATTAACTGCTTATATGTCAACTTATATTAAAATGGATGAAAAAGAAATAGATTTTCTGTCAAAACATACCCTTTGTAAAACCTATAAAAAAAAGGAAACAATTCATCAAGAGGGGGATATTCAAAGATACTTAGCATTTGTTATACAGGGTGCTGTTCGCTTTTTTTATATTGATGAAAAAGGGAAAGAGCATACCATAGATTTTGCTTTTGAAAACACTTTAATTGGTAATTATAAAATATTACTTTCTACTATTCCTGCCCCATTCTCTGTAGAACCTATAGAACCTAGCACCTTACTTGGCATATCAAAGGAAAACCTTTTAGCATTTATGAACCAGTTCCCTCGCTACTATCCAGTAATCACAAATCTGTTGGGAGAAGCATTAATAGATAACGAAGTAAGAAATAAATTACTCCGCCTTACCTCTTCTAGAGAACGTTACCAAAAACTATGTACACTTCGTCCCAAAGTGGCCCAACGAGTACCACTCACTCACATTGCCTCTTACCTTAAAATGGCCCTCGGCACACTTAGTAGGGTTAGAGCCGGGAAACTCTAGTAACTCCAAGGCTAAATTTTGAGCCACTAAGGAACGTGTAAAAAATAACTTATAACAGTTCTGCGTAGAAATTTTGTTCTTAGGCAAGGCGTAAAACGCAGGAATAGCCTAAGCTATTGCGAGTATTTGCAACGCAGAATAAGGACAAAGGATCAAGTAGAATTTATAAGTTATTATTTAGTAGTAAGTCAAACAATTTATGATAAGTTGCTGCTATAAAACAATGCTATTCCTATTCGCTAGACAAAGCAAAATTCCCCTCCGCGGGAGGGGCGAGGGGAGGGTGAAACCTAGGATGTTAAACCTCCCCATAGTCTAAGTTTTGCCTACAAAATTAACATTTACTAAGGGCAGCAACTATAATTTAACTACGTAAAGTCCTCAAAAAAATAATGGGCATTTTATACTAACCTTCCCCTCACCCCTTCCAAAAGGGGAATATAGGTCATTATTTTTTTGAGGACAATAGGCTTTGAGTAACCTATCAGAATTAACTTGACTTACTATTTAGTACCTATATTCAAATAATCGACACTTTTAACCCGCTTTTTTTCCACTATCCGTCGTTGAAAATACTCGCCGTAGCTTTTAATAGCCGCAAGCGGTTCTCTTAGCTTAAATATCGCCTTTCTCCGCAAGCGGTTCATTCCGTTTAAATGCATCAAAATGCATTTATTTTGCTGTGCAAAAATCACTCATTCCTATTTTGCTATCGCAAAAAACACATGTTCATAGCTGCGTTTTCCGCCTAGTCTAGCGAAAAAAAATCTATTGTGAAAATAGTGTCGATTATTTAAACACAGGTACTTATTATTTTTTAAAGCATTTTATTTTTGTGATTTTCATTTTTTAACCTGCGTTAAATCTTTTTTCAAAAAATACCTTTAAAATTGCGGTCTATTAAAACTACCGCAAATGTTAAAAATAATTTTTTCCTCCATTTTGTATTGCTTAATATTCACTAATGTTTTTGCCCAAGAATACACAACTCTTGGCGTAAATATTAAGAACATAGAAATTGTAAGAGATAACTATGGCGTGCCTCATATTTTTACAAAAACTGATGTAGAGGCTGTTTATGGAATTGCTTGGGCGCAATGTGAAGATAATTTCAATAGGATGCAAGAAAATTTGGCTGCATCAAAAGGAGTAGCAGGCAGATTATTGGGAAAAGATGGGGCTGTTTTAGATTTCATTTACCAGTCTTTTGAAATAGATGATTTTGTGAATCGCCAATACCAACAAGACATATCTCCTCAAATAGATAAGATGCTTAAAGCCTATACTAGCGCAATCAATAAATACGCTGCTACACATCCTGAAGAAGTGGCGGTAAAACAATTATTCCCAGTTAGCCATAAAAAAATGCTCGGCACCTACACCCTCAACTTACTACTTACTCACAGTTCTATATTAGAATTAGCCAAAGTCTTATCCAACAAGTTCGAATACGGCGAGTTAAACGATATAGGTAGGGGATCTAATGCACTAGCATTTAGTAAAAATATTACAGCAGATGGCAAAGCCTACCTCATTGGCAATCCGCACCAACCAGTTAACCATTTTGCTAATTTTTGGGAAGTAAGCGTGCATTCGGAAGAAGGGTATGAAATGTATGGAGCGACTTTTTCGGGTGGCGGATTAACGCCTGTTATTGGCACGAACAGACACCTTGGCTGGTCGCATACTACTAATTACCAAAATTGTTCAGATGTATATAAACTACAAATGCACCCTACTAAAAAAAATCATTACCAATACGATGGCGAATGGCTGCCATTAGAACAGAAAAAAGCCAAACTTAAAGTAAAAATTGGCGGCATTGTTATTCCTATAGGGAAAAAATATTATTGGAGTAAGTATGGACCTACTTTTAAAAAGAAACAAGGTTATTTTTCCTACAAAAGCAATTCTTTTTTCAACCTAAAAGCACCAGAACAATGGTATAAAATGGGATTGGCTACCAACATAGAAGCGTTTAATGATGCCCTAGCAATTCAAGGCATACCGCTACAAACAATTACCTATGCCGATAAAGATGGAAATATATGGCATATCAGCAGTACCAATCACCCTATAAGAAACGAAGACTTTGACTGGTCGGGCGTTTTACCAGGCAATACCTCTGCTAGTAACTGGATTTGGGATGCAGATAACTTATATCCTATTAGCAGAGCTATACAGGTAAAAAACCCTGATTGTGGTTATGTATACAACTGCAACAATACCCCTTTAAAAATGACTTCCCCTAACGAAAACCCAAGGAATGAAGATTATCCTCGAAGCTTTGGTATTTTAACAAGTAATACCATTAGAGCAAATACATTTGAGCATTTAATAAAAAAGTACGACAAAATTAGTTTTGAAGAAGCAAGAGCAATAAGGGAAACCGTAAAGATTGACAAAAATAAAATGTCGTTTAGGAATTGTATGAACTGTGATGATATTCCACGGATAATGAATAGCTATCCTAAATTAAAAGCCGTAAAAAAAGTTTTTGATAAATGGGATGGCTCCTATGACATTCATAATAAACAAGCTACCTTAATGTCTATTTCTACTATGTTTTTTGTAGATTATGTAGTAGCTAATTTTGGAAATATTGAACAAGATATTCCTGAAGCAGTAATTGTTAAGGCAATTTTAAAAGCAGAAAAATTTATGCTAAAACATTATGGTACTTTAGAAATTGAACTAGGCACTATTCAGAAGGCTGTTAGGCATGATGTAAGCCTGCCAATGTATGGCAATCTTAATACCCTAGCAAATTCGCAATTTAAACACCACAAAAAGGGCCAATTAGAAATAACAAACGGTGATTCTTTTATTTTTTATGCTAAATTTGGAGCAGATGGTTTAGAAGAATTAAATACCATTAATGCCTTTGGCAACAGTAATAAAAAAGGACACCCGCATAGCACTGACCAAACCGAAATGTATGTAAATAAACGCACTAAACAAGCAGAACTCCATATCAATAAATTAAAAGAAAGTGGGCGTATTTACCATCCTCAATAAATATGAGCCGGAGCGCAGTAGTAGTCTTTCTATTCGTTGCGGAATAGTATACTAAACCAGATTAGATTTTGTGCATTTCCATATTTATTATTCTCTCTATTTATTGCAGTTCTTT
>JAHDBT010000274.1 GCA_020630215.1 Bacteroidota bacterium | reverse complement strand
ATAAACCAAAAAAACTTCGTGCAACTATGTAAAGAAAATTCATGAATTTTCTCTACCTAAAACAAACTAGATACCCATAGGCTTTGAATATCCAATTGTTCTAGCAAAAGGAGACAGAGCAACCAAAAAAAACTCCGTGCAACTTCGTGAAAAACTCAGTGGGACTTCGTGGAAACCCTATACGAATTTTGTTTTTGGCAATTATTAGTCCTTTAAAATTTGTGTTTTGCCTAACATAAATTGTAAAATAATAAAGCTCACCACCGCAATCCCTATCCACATTGCTGCCGATGACCATTCCATAAATACTAGTTTTCCCATGCCAAATAGAATGGAGTAGGTCATAGTAACAGCGCTGAACCAGCAGGCAAAAAGGTAGCCCAATTTAGAAGATTCTTTTTTAACGCTTGATAGCTGCTGTACGGGTTCCCAAAAACCATCGGGGCGTACTTTTTTGTAGAATTTTTGGAGGGTTTCCATGTCGGTAGGTTTGGTAAAATAGGTAACAACTATCCATGCGATGGTGGTAAAACCTACGGTAATAAAAAAGCTATCGGGGAAAGCTAGTCCTGCGGCTTTGCAAGCAGCGTAGGCAAAAAATGGGGCAATGGTAGCAGTAATTTCGCTCCAAGCATTGATGCGCCACCAGTACCAACGCAGTATTAATACCAATCCTAAACCTGCTCCACACTCAATAATAAACGACCAAACACCCGAAATACTGGTAATAAATGTGGAGGCAATAATGCCTAAAAACATCAATAAAATGGTGGTTAACCTAGCAGCCATTACCAATTGCTTTTGGGTAGCGGCAGGCTTAAAAAAGCGATGGTAAATATCGTTAACTACATAGCTTGCCCCCCAATTTAATTGGGTAGAAATGGTGCTCATATAAGCGGCAAAAAAGGCAACTAGTAACAAACCTTTTAGTCCTACGGGGAGGAAATCTTTCATGGCCATTACAAAGCCTAGTTTTTTATCTGCTTCGGTTAAATCGGGGTATAAAATCATAGCGGCAAGGGCGACCAATATCCACGGCCAAGGGCGAATACAGTAGTGCGCTATTTGAAAAAACAGGGTAGCATATACGGCATGTTTTTCATTTTTGGCACTCATCATGCGTTGCGCTACGTAACCGCCTCCACCTGGCTCGGCACCGGGGTACCAGCTTGCCCACCATTGTATGCCAATATAAGCAAAAAATGCCCCCACACTAATGGCTAAGGTTTTGCCTGCTCCTACTGCCCCTTCTTCTGCTGCACCTACCGTTGGGAAAAAGCTCATACTCCATGCAGGTAGCTGTTCTTTTAATCCTGTAATGCCTCCTACTTTTTCGGAGTTGACGACTAGGATGGCCAAAATAACACAACCCGTCATGGCAATAAAAAACTGAATTACATCTGTAATGGCTACGCCCAACAGCCCTGCCATTGATGCATAAACGGCTACAAATACCATTGCCAATGCCGTATAACTTAAAGCCTCTTGACTAGACAATCCAAAAAACACTTCTAGCAGCGACATCAGGGCTACATTTACCCATCCAATAATGAGTACATTCATAAAAATGCCGAGGTAGGCCGCCTTAAACCCACGCAAAAAAGCAGCAGGTTGGCCAGCATAACGCATTTCAATTAATTCGACTTCTGTTAGCACCTCCGCACGCCGCCACAGGTTGGCAAAAAAGAAAGTGGTTAGCATTCCTCCTGCCAGCATATTCCACCAAAGCCAGTTGCCCGAAATTCCGTTTTTGCCTACTAGTTCGGTTACGGCTAAAGGCGTATCGGCAGCAAAAGTTGTGGCTACCATCGAAATGCCTGCAATGTACCAGGGCAAATTTCTTCCGCCTAAAAAAAAGCTGCTCATATCTTTACTTCCCTTACGGGTAAAGGATAAGCCAACGACAATAATCAACAGTAAGAAACCAATAATGACTATCCAATCTAAAGTTGCTAACATAGGTTTGGGTGATTTAGTAGAAGTAGTAGAAGGTATTTTAGTAGAAGGTAGAAAGTAGGCTCGAAGCCTTCCTTATACCTTTAGCGAAGCGTACTTGCTACCTTCTACTATTAAGGAAGGCTAAGTTATAACCTTTTGTTGGGAATTTAAAATAGGGAGGAAACTAGTGGTTAAGAATTTGTTTGGTTGTTAATAATTATGGTCTTTTTTTTAAAACAGCATTAAGTTTTGTGTAAATTTGCCCCTATCCTATCTCCTACTCATTTTAATTCATCCTCCTAAATCCAAACATGGAAACAAATACAACCATCCAACAAGTAACCCAACTTTTTGAATCGTGGGCAGGCGAAAAAGCAATACAAGTAACGCCATTACCTGCTTCAGCTTCTTACCGAGTGTATTACCGCATACAAGGCGAAACCCAAAAAGCCATTGCCGCTTATAATGCTGATAAAAAGGAAAACAATGCCTTTATACAATTTACCCAACATTTTTTGCAACAAGGCATTGCCGTCCCTAATTTATATG
The DNA here is from genome assembly GCA_020630215.1 of Bacteroidota bacterium. Taxonomy (GTDB): domain Bacteria; phylum Bacteroidota; class Bacteroidia; order Chitinophagales; family UBA2359; genus JAHDBT01. Next base: position 6,942 of record JAHDBT010000274.1, on the reverse strand, counting down.
CTCAAAACCTAGCAGCCAATATTTATCTCCTAGAAGATTTAGGCGACCAAACGTTGTTAAATACCGTATTGCAAAGCAGGGCAAAAACGGATGAACCCAATAGCTTTGGAAAGGAGTTGGTGCACTTGTATGAGCAAACCATTTTAGAATTGGTAAAACTACAAATTAACGGGCACCAAAACTTGGATTATCAACACGCTTACCCTCGTGCGGCATTTGATAGGCAGTCTATTATGTGGGATTTGAATTACTTTAAATACTACTTTTTAAAACTCGCTAAAATACCTTTTGATGAGCAATTGCTGGAGGAAGACTTTGCTGTTTTTGCCGATTATTTGCTACAAGCCAATAACCACTTTTTTCTGCATAGAGATTGCCAGGGGCGTAATGTAATGCTTAAAGATGGCAAGCCTTACTTTATTGATTATCAGGGTGGTAGACAAGGAGCCTTACAGTATGACTTAGCGGCTTTATTGTATCAAGCTAAAGCCAATATTCCGAATGCTACTAGGAGAGAATTGCTGCATTTTTATATAGATGCAGCCGCCAAACTCACGCCAATTGATGTGCCGCAGTTTATGAAAATGTACGATGCATACGTGTTGGTGCGTAGCATACAGGTGCTAGGGGCGTATGGATTTAGAGGTTTTTACGAACGCAAAAAACATTTTCTGGATAGCATTCCTTTTGCCCTAAATAATGTAGCCTGGCTCCTAGCAAATGCCGACCTTCCAGATAATATTCCGACCTTAAAAAAGGTGCTGCAGGAGCTAGTAAATGCAGAGGAATTGAAAAAGTTTGGAAACTATAAAGCGCATAATAGTCCGCTAGTGGTGACGGTGAGTAGTTTTTCGTACAAAAACCAAATTCCGCCCGATACATCGGGAAATGGAGGAGGCTTTGTTTTTGATTGTCGGGCTATTCATAATCCGGGGAGGTATGCACCGTATAAAAAACTAACTGGCAGGGATGAGTCAGTGATTCATTTTTTGAAAACGGAAAGTAATATCGAAGAATTTTTACGTTCGGCATTTGCGCTGGTAGATAACAGCGTAGCAACTTATATTGAACGCAATTTTACTAGCCTGATGGTTTCTTTTGGCTGTACAGGTGGTCAGCACCGTTCGGTTTATTCTGCCGATAAGTTGGCGGAGTATTTAGAAAGTAAGTATGGCGTGCAGGTAAATTTAACGCATATTGAACAGGAACGGAAAGGCTGGGTGAATTAATTTTTGTAGAAGGTACGCTTTGCTCAGTGGTTTTTTAGTGTCTGCTAATCCATTGCTTACAAAACGAGCGTAGCCAGTAGTCTTTCTACATTATACTAAAGTACTTTATACTTGTTTTTGAATAAAAAGTAAAAAGGCACTAACTTAGTTTTAAAGTTAGTGCCTTTTCTGTTTAGTTTTTGTTGCTGATATATTAAATAATCAACATCGCATCACCATAGCTAAAAAATCGGTATTTTTCTTGTACGGCTTCTCTGTAAGCTTTCATAATTAAGTCGTAACCACCAAAAGCGGCAATCATAATTAGGAGGCTTGTTTTAGGCAGGTGAAAATTGGTAACCATTGCATTGGCAATACGAAACTCGTAGGGCGGGTGAATAAACAAGTTCGTCCATCCGCCAGCAACTTTTAGCGTATCTGTAGCCGATACAGAAGATTCGATGCTACGCATAGATGTTGTACCAATAGCACAGATGCGTTTTTCTGTTTTTTGTGCATTGTTTACAATATCTACTGTTCTTTGGCCTACATCAAAATATTCGGCATCCATTTTATGTTTCGATAAATCTTCTACTTCAATATTTCGGAAAGTACCTAATCCTACGTGCAAGGTTAATTCTGCAAAATCTACACCTTTAATTTCTAGGCGTTTTAGCAATTCGTCACTAAAGTGCAAGCCTGCGGTAGGGGCTGCTACAGCACCTTCATTTTTTGCAAATACGGTTTGGTAGCGTTCCTTATCTAAAGCTTCGGCAGGGCGAGTAATGTATTTAGGTAAGGGCGTGTTGCCTAATCTTTTTAAGATGGTTCTAAATTCATCATTCGTACCTTCAAATAAAAATCGGATGGTTCGTCCTCTGGAAGTGGTATTGTCTACTACTTCGGCTACCAAATCATCGTCTCCAAAGTACAGCTTATTGCCGACCCTAATTTTACGAGCTGGATCTACGAGCACATCCCACAAACGGTTTTCGATATTTAATTCTCGAAGCAAAAACACTTCTATTTTTGCACCTGTTTTTTCTTTTTTGCCAAATAACCTAGCAGGAAACACCTTGGTATTATTTAAAACAAGAACATCGCCTTCATCAAAATATTCGAGAAGGTCTTTAAATACACGATGTTCTATTTTTCCAGTATCTTTATGTACAACCATTAAACGAGAGTCGTGACGGCTTTCTGCTGGGTATTGTGCGATGAGTTCTTCTGGTAAATCAAATTGGAACTCGGATAGTTTCATTTTCAATGGACAATGAATTTTATATGTTACAAAAGCGAGATTTCATTTTTCAAGAAATAGGTAAGTTTGTTTGCTTAACTTGCCTTACTATTCCTTAACAACCTCCACCAACTAAAACACAATATTTCGTTTTTAGTTCGGTTCATTGGTATTTGTTGCTAATAAATAATGGTTAAAAAAAATGAAGGTACAAAAATAGCGATATTTTATCAATCCCTTAACAAAAAGGGGTGCATCTTTGTTCTTATTTTAATTAATTCTGATAAAAGTGGGTAATTTTGTCCAAAGCTAACATAAAATCTAGCATCTTCTTAATTTTTAGCCGATATTGTGGCGGTGTTTACCATTATAACTGTTAGTTACTAATCTTTAATAACCTAATACTTTGTTAATTTTTTTAAGAATACTAAAAGAAGGAGTCGTTTTAGCCCTACAAGAACTGTGGAGTAGCAAGCTGCGTACCTTCTTGTCGATACTGGGTATTACAATAGGTATTTTTTGTGTAATATCGGTGCAAGTAATGGTAGACAGTGTGGAACGCAATGTACGTAGCTCTTTTGAAAAGTTGGGCGAGGATGTTATTTACATCAGTCGTTTTCCTTGGGGAGAAGACCCAGACGAAAGTTGGTGGAAATATATTAAGCGTCCGCATCCTAGCTACCAAGAATACCAAGCGATTAACGAAGAGGTACAGCAAGCAAAAACGGCTGGCATCAGGGTGTTTTTTAGGGATAAAAATTTAAAATACAAAAACAATCTAGTAGAAGATATTCCAACGATTGCCTTATCGCACGAAATGGGTGAGGTATTTAATATGGAAGTAGCGGATGGTCGTTATTTTTCGCAAGGGGAATCGCATTTAGGAAAAAATGTAATGTTGATTGGGCACACACTCGCCGAGGAGTTGTTTTTAAATATTGACCCCATTAACAAACAAGTGCGATGGATGGGCAAACGGATGATGATTATTGGTGTGCTAGAAAAAGAAGGAAAAAGTTTGCTAGGAGATGGCTTTGATAATATGGCTATTATTCCCTACAATTTTGTTCGCAGATATGAAGATTTGGGCAATGCCTCTCGTTTTCCGCTAATAGGCGTTAAGGCCAAGGAGGGTGTAAGTTTAGATGCATTAAAAGATGAACTAACGGGTGTGCTGCGAGCCGAACGTAAATTGCGCCCTAAGGAAAAAGAAAACTTTGCCCTCAATCAGTTAAGCTTATTAACCGATATATTGGACACGGTGTTTGGGGTAATTAATGTGGCGGGCTGGATTATTGGCATTTTTGCTTTGCTAGTTGGCGGATTTGGGATTGCTAATATTATGTTTGTTTCGGTAAAGGAACGCACGGGCATTATTGGTATTAAAAAATCGTTGGGAGCTAAAAAGCATTTTATTTTATTTGAGTTTTTAATTGAGGCAGTTTGTTTATGTTTAATAGGCGGTTTACTAGGCATTGCTTTGGTGAGTTTATTATCGTGGACGGGCAATAATTTTATTGATAGTTTTACCCTACAAGTTACCCAAGACAATATTATTCAGGGCTTAATTATTTCTATTATCATAGGTGTTTTTTCAGGCATTTCCCCTGCCCTTAATGCAGCTAATTTAAGTCCAGTAGAAGCTATTAGGCAGCATTTTTAATTTGGTAGTTGGTATCAAAAGTTAATGTGTTCTACAGCAAAAAACAAATTTTTTGGCAAGTTATATATTCAAGTTATTTTTTATCATTCCCTATTTCAGTTTTTCATTATCTGCATGTCGTTGTGCATCTCGTTTTGTTTTTTTATTTAGATTTTTTTGTAGGGCGGCGGTTAAATCCACGCCTGTTTGGTTGGCAATACATACGAGTACAAAAAGTACGTCGGCTAGTTCGTCGCCTAGGTCGGGAGTAGGGCTTCCTTTTTTAAAAGATTGTTCGCCGTATTGCCTGGCCATAATTCGAGCTACCTCTCCTACCTCTTCGGTAAGAATGGCCATATTGGTAAGTTCGTTGTAGTAGCGTACGCCAACAGTAGTAATCCATTTATCTACTATTTCTTGTACTTCTTTTAAGCTAAGTTCTTGGTTATTCATCGTTTAATTTATTATTAGACTTGTTACCCTTAAAAAACACTCCTCTGAAAATGTCTTTTAAAGAGTAACAAGTCTATTATACAATTCCTCTCCGTGCTCCTCATCTTTACTATGTGTATGAGGTATGGTAAAGTAAAAACTAGCTCCTTTATCTGGTTCAGACGATACCCATATTTGTCCTCCATAATTTGTTATAATTTTTTTACAGGTTGCTAATCCAATTCCTAGGCCTTCGTATTCCCCTTCTTTATGTAATCTCGAAAAAATTTCAAATACTTTTCGAACTGCTTTTAGGTCAATACCAATACCATTGTCTTTTACTTCTATTTGGTATTCATGTAAAAAACGTTTTGCCTCAATGTTAATAATAGGAATTTGATTGGGGGGCTGAAATTTAAGTGCATTATCTAGTAATTGGGTAAGCACCTCTACTGCCTCCTTAAAAGGAATGGCAACACTAGGAAGATTGGCAACTTTAATAACTGCTTGGGTTTGTTTTATTTGTTCGTCTTTATTTTTTATTGCCATTGCTACTGCTCCATTAAGGTTAGTTAACTGCCCTGTATTGACAGCAGTACCTGCAATAGCATAATGCATAATGCGCCCTAATAAATTCAGCATTTTTGTGGCCGATTGTTCGATGATTTCTAATGCTTCAATATCTTCTTTTGGTAATTTAGTTAAATTACTCTGTTTTACAATAGCTGCAAAACTCAAGATATGATTTAAAGGGGTTCGCAAATCGTGCGAGGCAACACTGGTAATTTTAACTAACTCTTCATTGGTATTTATATTAATGTCTTGAATCTGCTTTTTAAGGTTACTAACGGTTTGATTGTTTCGATACATTTCGAGTTGTAGCTCTAAATTGTTAATAGACTTTGCTTTTTTAGATTCTCTACTCCTAGCATCCATCTCTGAGTACATTTCGCAATGGTATAAAGCTTTTTCAAAATTACCATCCTTTTTTTCCACCTCGTACAATACCCGGTGTGCATCCTGCATTAATTTATCTACCCCAATATCTTTTCCTATTTGTAATGCTTTCTCTGCCTTTTCTTGTGCCAACTTAAAATCTCCTGATAGCAAAAAAGCCCCTGCTATATTATTTAAACTATGGCCTTTATCCTGAAGTTCTTTACCATTGCACATAGTAATTACCTTTTCAAAACATTCAATGCCCTCTTTATACTTACCTTGTTTACATAAACAAGCACCTCTATTTCCCCAATTGGTTTTTACAATTTCCTTACTAATTTTTTCTCCTATTAATAAAGCTTTATCTAAATAAAATAAAGCATTGTCATATTTTTTTTGCATATTACTTATATTCGCAATATTATTATATGCATGATAAATCAATAAGCTATGCCCTATCATTTCTGCTACTTCTATTGTACTAAAGTAATACTCTAAAGCTCTATTAATATTTTTTTGTTCTAAATATACATTCCCAATATTCATTAAAATACCTGCAAATTCTGTTTTGGGTCCCGTTTCCTCTGCAATTTTTAAGCCTTTAACCAAATTTTGCAAAGCATCCTTTAAATTGCCTGTTCTTAAATGTATAGTACCTACCCCCTTGTAGCACACCATTTTTAAGAGTAAAAAGTTTTCTTTATTTGCAATACTTAAAGCTTTAGTAAACGATACTAATGCTTCTTTATAGTTGCGAGATAATATTTGCCCTTGTCCTATATCGTTATACATAGCAGCTTGAAAAAACTTGTCCTTTTCTTTGTTCGCAATTTCCAAACCTTTCCAAAACCAAGGCAATGCGTCTCCCACTTTCCCTAGTATACCATAGGTTCTACCAATAGTCCGTATGCTTTTTAAGGTATTTAGGTGGTCTTTATTTTTTTCACTCAAACTCAAGGCATCTTCTGCATATTGCATCGCTTCTTTTGAGTTTCCTAATTTTTGATGTATTAAGGCTAGTTGTATTTTTATGCGAATTTCTAAGTTCCCCACTTCTTTTTCGCTTATTAAATCTAGCAATTGCTCGCTTCGAGACAAAGCTAAAGGATATTGGCATTTGTAGAAATATACCTCCGCTATATAAAACAAAGTATTTAATTGCTCCTCACTATTAACCTCACAAAAACGAAGCGATTCATTTAGTAGTTTTAATGCTTCATCTGGTTTATAATTAAAAAGTAATAGTTTTCCTTTTAATAAGTTCCCTCTACTTATTTCTATATTATTATTTATTTGTGCAGCAATATTAATATACGAATCAGCATAAGGAATAGCAGCATTACTTTTATAATTAGCAATTAACTGTTCTATTATTTCTTTTAATATAGGTAAGCGTACTACTTTAGAACTAGTTTTTGCTAATCTATTTTGCAAGCTAGTTATACCATCGTCTTCAAAAGAAGTGCTTTTTTTAACTATGT
>JAHDBT010000766.1 GCA_020630215.1 Bacteroidota bacterium | reverse complement strand
ATTGTGGCAACTGCGATGTATGTAATAATCCTAGAGAAACGTTTGATGGGACGGTTGTTGCCCAAAAAGCATTATCGGCCATTACTAGGATGAAAGAAAAAGCGGCAATGGGTACGGTAGTAGATGTGCTGAGAGGTGTGCGCTCGTATAATGTGGCTTCGTTTAAATACGATTTGATAAAAACCTTTGGCGCAGGAAAGGAATACAAACAACAAGAATGGATGCAGTATTTAATGCAGTTGGTTAATTTGGGCTTTTTAGAAATTGCCTATAACCAATACAATGCCCTAAAAATGTTGCCCAAAAGCAAGGAGGTTTTATTTAATGGCTTACAAGTACAATTGGTACGTGCTATTGTAGAAACCAACGCTACTGCCAAAGAGAAAAAAGCTGCTAAAGCAAAAACAACTGGCAGTCGCACCAAAAAAGCTATTTTTAACGAAGCCATGTTTGAACATTTACGTGCTTTGCGTAAACAATTGGCCGATGAACAAGGTGTACCACCCTACATTGTTTTTAACGACCGTACCCTTAACCAAATGACCGAAGACCTCCCTTTACACAAAGAAGCTTTCCTAGAAATTTCGGGAGTTGGGCAGCGTAAATTGGCAGATTATGGCGCAGACTTTATGAAAGGAATTGCCGAGTTTTTAATGAGCGAAGAAGGCAAGCAATACAAAAACGAAACTCGTAAAATTACATTTGCCTACTACCTAAATAATTTTAGTCCCGAAGACATTGCTCATGCAAGGGATATATCGGTGAATACTATTTTAGCGCATTTAGGCACGCTTTATTTACAAAACTTCCCTATAGAAATACATCGTTTTATTAGTCAGTCGGCTATTGATGCCATTACGCCTACCATTAAGCGTTTTGGTTATGATGGCCCACTTTCTGAAATGCGAGCCGCTTTAGAAGACGCTTACGATTACGGACAAATTAGACTGGCAATGGCTTGGCTAATGAAAGCAGAAAATCCGTATAAGGAATTTGTTTAGTGAAATGAAAAAAACAAAGTCCACCAAGAAATTTAATTATATTTTTTAAGGCAAGGCGTAAATTTGTAACGCAGGATTGGGCAAAAGAATAAGCGATAATGGTCGATTTTATTTTTCCACTTTCACTTAGTTTTTTTAGCAGTCCGCTCATTGTCAACTGTCAGATCGCTGCGCTGTCAGTTTTTTTTTATGCGGATGAGTACTTTCTACCAAAATACCTGCTACTTTCTACAACAATTTTACAACCGCCAATTAATAGGTGTTAAGCCTTGTTGTTGTAACAAAGTATTGGCTTGCGAAAAATGCTTACAGCCTGTAAAGTAGCGCACCGATAAAGGCGAGGGGTGACCAGATTTTAAAACGTGGTGCTTACTAGTATCAATCAATTTGGCTTTGCCTTTTGCGAAGTTGCCCCAAAGCATAAACACAATGCCTTCTCGTTGTTCAGACAATTTTTGAATAATGGTATCGGTAAATTGTTGCCAGCCTATTTTTTGGTGCGAGGCGGCATTGTGTG
>JAHDBT010000273.1 GCA_020630215.1 Bacteroidota bacterium | reverse complement strand
TCACTCAAAACCTCATTTTGCCGCACAATTAGTTTTCGGTCAGGCACTAAGTATATAATAGCCCTATAAAAACCAAAAAAGCCCAAAGTCCTAAGACCTTGGGCTTTTTAATGCATGGTATTGCACAAATTATTTTACAATTGTTAGTTAAAAGATTCAGCACTTGAAACCAATTAAACGGCAAAGCAAAACACAGCCGTCTAAATACCAAGTACCTAATACCCTCTACCAAATACTAAGTACCATCCTACTCTTTCACCATTTTTTGAGAATACATTTTTCCATCAATCGCTACTTTTATAAAGTATACGCCACTGTCTAAATCGGCATTAATGGTGTAGTTTTGTTCGCCAGCATGTTGGGTGGTTTCGTTGGTTTTAAGTACTTGTTGTCCTAGCATATTGTATACTTCTATGCTTACTTTAGCGGTTTGTTCTAGGGTGTAGTTTACGCTTGTTGCTTTGCTAAACGGATTTGGGTAGACGCTAAAACCAGCTTTGTTAAATGCGGTTTCGCTCATGCCTGTGCTAAAGCTAAATACTTCCGATTCTACTTCGCAGCCGTTAATATTTACCACTACCGTGTAATTACCGCCACTTGTTACCACATACACCGCACCTGTTGCATTTGTTATAGGTTGTCCGTTATTGTACCATTGGTAATTGTCGTAACCTGCTGGGGCAGCTAATGTATTGTTGTTGTTTGTTACTTCAAAGGTATCACCTCCAGCAGTTACGTTTACATCATAGTAAGAGGTAATGCCATCAAAAGTATACTCTAAAGTATGTAGGCCAACTCCTGCTAAGGATGGGTTAAAGATGCCTCCTTCAATACCTGGCCCACTTAATACGCCTCCGTCGGGCATTACGGTTAACTCGGCAGCGGTTTGGCTGGCACAAAATTGGTCGCTCTCGCTATCCAATAATACAAACGGAATGGCTTCGCCTTCAGTATATTGTACTACAAACAACATCATTTCATCATTGGTTGTTAAGCCAAAAGTAATTAGATTAGAGGTGGTATTATTGTACTCAGCGGTATAGCGTAAACCTTCGCCTGGCATTAGTTGGTAGTAAGGTTGAAACTCTTTTATTGGCGCATGTTCCCAATCGTAGTATCCTACATTGCAATTACAACCGCTGTAATCGTAAAATCCTTCGTAAATTTGTTCGCCTGTAGCCTTGTTAAAAATATCGAAGTCTGTTCCTAACTGGTGTGTATGGCTGCTGATTTGCCATAAATTCCATTGTTGGCCATTGTTCATATCATCTTCAAAGTCCGCTTCATTACCAGCCGTTATAAATAGTAACAGGTTGTTCGTTAAATTCCCTTTCATTTCCTTAATCGCTGTACCCGCTTCTTGCGTGTATACATTCATGTATAAATCGGCAGCTAAAATAAGTTCATCGCTATAGTTTGGGATGTGGTAATTTAAATCAAAAACGGTGCTTTCGTCCCAAAAGTAAGCCGTGCCGCCTGGCAATCTAAAGTTATCGCTATCTGCCCAAGCGGTTACAAAATCGCTGCCGCCGCCAAACGGTAAATCTGCGCCAAAACCTACTTCTCTTAAACCAATATCTGCGGCTGCGGCATCAGCAGGGGTGTCAAATTTGTAGTGTATATAATGGTGCGATGTTTCATTCATGGTTACATCTAAACGGGTAACTTCGGTATCTCCCTCAAAACGAGGATTGTATTTTTGTAAAAATTCTTTTTCATCACCAGGCGCAATAAAAATAGGTCCCATGTGAATTTGGAATCCTTTGCCTGCTGCTGGCGGTGCTGGACGAGGTACGGGTTCGTAACCACCATTTGTATAATAATCTTCTATTAGGTCTTCTATATTGTCTGGCAAAGTTGCGGTTTCGCTTGCGCCATACTGAATCCATTGGCGAATTACTTCTAACTCAATGTTGGTCAATGCTTCCCCTCCGCCATAAGGAGGCATTAAGTCGCCTTCGCCACTAGCCATTACGCCGCCATCTGCTTCATGAATTAATCCATTATTAGCTTTGCGCAACAAATAACTACGGTACGGATAGCCTGGGTCTACTAATTTATCGCCACGAGTAGCAGCAGCAGCATTACTGGGTGTTGCATTAATTAAATTTTCATAAACCAAAGCTTCATCGCCGCTTAAATCTAATGCGCCAGCAGGTGTAGCACCGCTGTGGCAGCTTGCACATTTGGTTTCTAAAATACTGTGCACCCTATCAAAAGTTCCTGCTTGAACATTGTTGGTACTTAAAGTAATGCAAGCAATGGCTAACAACATTGCCCACAAGTTTTTGTAATTTTTTTTCATACTATCCTTTTTATTTTTCTAGTAAATAAGTGTTGGTAAAAATACTACTTTGTCATGAAATTTCAAGTAGAACCCTTTAAAATACCCAAGAATTAAGCCGTATATTGCAGACAAATTGTAGGAAATTTATTTTGAAACAAGATTATATTCTTATTTTATCCTATTTTATGTAAAAAAGATGGGTCCAAAAAATCCTAATTCCTACTAGTATTATTTTAGGAATACCGTTTTCATAACGCATTTTAAGTTTATAATGTTTTTGCCGAGTAGCAACTTTCAGCAAAATAGTCCTCCTAAAAACCAACTAACAAGCTTGAACAAAAAACACCCTCTATCATGAATAACAAAACATTTTTATTACTCCTCCTTACCGCACTTCTTTTTCACTCGTGCAAAGCACAACAAAAAAGTAAGGATGGCGAAAAACATGCTTATACCAATAGTTTGGTTAATGAAAGCAGCCCCTATTTATTGCAGCACGCACACAACCCTGTAGACTGGCATCCCTGGGGCGATGAGGCTTTAAAAAAAGCAAACGATGAACAAAAGTTAATTGTAATAAGTATTGGCTATGCAGCTTGTCATTGGTGTCATGTTATGGAACACGAATCGTTTGAAGATACAACGGTTGCCAAATTGATGAATGATAATTTTATGTCGATAAAGGTAGATAGAGAGGAACGCCCCGACGTGGATCAGGTGTATATGGATGCAGTACATTTAATGAATGGACGAGGCGGCTGGCCCCTAAATGCTATTGCGCTACCCGATGGGCGACCCATTTTTGCAGGCACTTATTTTCCGAAAGAGAAATGGATACAAGTGCTGAACTATTTTTTAAAATTGTATAAGGAGGAACCCGAAAAAGTGCTAGAACAAGCACAAAAAATTACCGAAGGCGTGCAGCAAATGGAACTCATTCCAATAAAAGAAGCCCCTGCCGCCTTTAGCCAAAACGACCTCGACGGTTACTTTGCTTCCTGGGAAGCGTTCCTAGATTTTGACAAAGGCGGAAAAGCCAAAGCTCCTAAGTTTCCGATGCCCAATAATTACCAAGCCCTCCTCCGCTACCACCATTTAACCAACAATACCAAAGCCTTAAAAGCGGTAACGGTTACCCTCGATAATATGTCGTTTGGCGGCATTTACGATCACCTAGGCGGCGGCTTTGCTCGCTACTCTACCGATGCCATTTGGCTAGTGCCTCACTTTGAAAAAATGCTGTACGATAATGGTCAATTGGTGAGTTTATACGCCGAGGCTTACCAATTAAATCCTAATGAATGGTATAAAAAAGTGGTGTACCAAAGTCTGGAATTTGTAGCACGAGAATTGACTTCTCCCGAAGGAGGTTTTTACTCTTCGTTGGATGCAGATAGTGATGGCGAAGAAGGAAAGTTTTACGTTTTTACGAAGGAAGAAACCGATTCGTTACTAGGAGAAAATGCGCCCTTGTTTAACGATTATTACAACATTAGCAAACGAGGAAATTGGGAGGAACACAAAAACATTTTACACCTCCAAAAAACGGATGAACAAGTAGCGAAAAAAAATAAGCTCTCGGTTGTCGACTTACAAAAAAGCATTGAAGCGTCTAAAAAAATACTGTTTGACTACCGTGCAAAACGCATACGTCCAGGTTTAGATGATAAGGTTTTAACCTCCTGGAATGCCCTAATGCTAAAAGGATATGTGGATGCCTACCGAGTTTTTGATGAACCTGATTTTTTAGCCAAAGCTTTAAAAAATGGCAATTTTATTGTGAACAAATGTATGCAAAAGGATGGGCGATTAAATAGAAATTACAAGGATGGGAAATCGAGTATTAACGCTTTTTTGGATGATTACAGTTTAACAATAGAAGCGTTTATTGCCTTGTACCAAGCTACTTTTGAGGAGGAATGGCTGCACCGTGCTAAAAAATTGGCCGACTATGTAAAGGTACATTTCTACGATGAAAAATCGGGCATGTATTTTTATACTTCCGATTTAGACAAAGCTTTAATTGCTCGCAAAATGGAATTGAGTGATAATGTAATTGCTGGCTCTAACTCGTCAATGGCCAAAGCTTTATTTTACCTCGGCACGTACTACTACAACAAGGAATACACCGACGCTGCCAAACAAATGTTGAGTAATGTAAAACCCAATATTGGACGACAAGTACCTTTTTACTCTAACTGGTTTTGGCTAATGACACACTTTGTAAAAACACCCTACGAGGTAGCTATTGTAGGCGATGATTTTAAAACCAAACGCAAGGAATTAGATAAACATTATTTGCCCAATAATTTACTGCTAGGCGGTAAAACGGAAGGTACTTTGGAATTGCTAAAAGGGAAGTTGGTAGAAGGCGATACAAGGATTTATGTTTGCCAAAATAAGGTGTGTAAGTTTCCTACTTCGGAGGTGAAGAAAGCGTTGGAATTGATGGAGTAAAAATTGAATTTATTTATAGATATATAAAATACGTAAGCCAGAGGCTTTAAGCCCGTTACGCTCCAGCCAGGAGGCTGGAACGGGCATTTTTTTATTTTTTTGCAAAAAAATAAAAAAATGCTGGGTACTTTCTACCTTATACATTTCTACTTTCTACTTTCTACTAGCGTTATATTTACACCAAAAATCCCAAGTGACTACCCCTGCACTCACCGAAATATTGAGCGAATGTTTGGTGCCAAATTGTGGAATTTCGATGCAATCGTCAATCAATTGCATAACGGCAGGGTCTACGCCTTTTACTTCGTGTCCAAAAATGAGGGCGTATTTTTGTTGGGGTTGGAGGGCGTAGTTTTCGAGAGAAATACTATCATCTGCTTGTTCGATAGCGATGATGCGGTAGCCATCTGCTTTTAGTTGTTGTATGGCATCAATGGTCTGTTCAAAATACTGCCATTTTACAGAATCTGATGCGCCTAGTGCCGTTTTACGTATATCTCGGTGCGGAGGGCGCGGGCAGATGCCGCAGAGGTAAATCCCTTCTAATAAAAAAGCATCGGCGGTACGAAATACGGAGCCTACATTGTGGAAGCTTCGCACATTATCGAGTACAATTACAAATGGATTTTTGGTTGCCGCTTTAAAATCAGTTACCGTTTTTCGGTCCAATTCGGCATTAGGAGTTTTACGCATTTTGGAGTTTCGTTTTTTAAGGGAGCAAGATAGGGAATTATTGGTTATCCAAGGAATTTAAAATTTAGAATCGAAGATTTAGCATTTAAAATTTTTACCTGCTGACGTTATGGATTTTTGATTGATTGACAGAAAGGGGTTTCTAAGGGATGGTGCAAAAAACAATTTACTTTTTACTTTACTTCCACTTTTTTTACTACTTTGCAAACACAAAACCAATCAACTCACTCAAAAAACGCTTGTATGTATATTGGAAATGTAACAGTTGCACACCTCTATAAGCTTAATAAACAACACTTAGCGGTTAACTTTTTCACCATCGGATTTCCGCTATTTCCGCTAAAATCGTATTGGGTAATAGACCAAAAAGCCATTCCAGTACCTACGCAAAAAGAAAATACTTTTCATTGTTATTCTCGTTATCTTTTTGGTTTTGCGGGGCTAGGCATTTCTGCCGTAGGACACAATACCTATGGTTTTGGGGAGAATATTTTTTTGTATGTCCTGCTTGTTGGTTTAGGCGTATTGCTCATCATTTCCTGTGCTTATTCTTGGCTTGCCTTTGGTTCGTCGAGCGAAAAAGAATTCAAACAGCGAAAGGTATTTGGGGAAGTGCTGCCTATTAATGCCTTGCCACAATATTTGCCTTTATCCTTACAAGAGCAATTATACCAAGATTTAGAAAACCGCTATGCCGCTAAATACCAAACCAACGATTGGGCATCGGACATCAATAATAACAACATCAAAAAGGACAATTTTAAGCTGTTGTATACCCTAGCTTATTACCACAAAACCATTCATCCCTATGCCGATGCGGAGGCACTTTTTGAAAAGATTGATGGGTTGGTTAGGAAGTGATTGTATAAAAACAAAGTCAATCTTGAACCCAACATTGTTAAAAAGTAATTACAAGGGCTTGCAAATGTAGGTTTTATATACTAACTTTGAATTCTGTTATAACTTTTTAAAAATCATACTACATGGTAAACTATCAAAAATATATTGAAATTAGATCTGATAAGCGATTTGGGAAACCATGTATTAAAGGTACCCGAATTTCTGTTTACGATATATTAAACTGGCTATCTAATGGCATGACTATACCACAGATAATGGCCGATTTTGAAGAATTAACAGAAGAAATGATTTATGCTTGTTTGGCCTTTGCAGCAGACAAAGAACACAAGCTCCGAATAGCATCATGAAATTATTATTTGACCAAAATATTTCTCCCAAAATTACCAAGCTACTACAAGAATACTTTCCCGAAGCTAAACAGGTAAGACATGTTGGATTAGAAAATGCCTCTGATTTGGCTATTTTTGATTATGCAAGAAAAAATAATTTTGTTATAGTAACATTTGATTCCGATTATGTTGATTTAAATTTGGTAAGGGGCATTCCTCCCAAAATCATTTGGCTAAAAACAGGTAACTTAACTACAACAGCTATTGCAAAAATTTTACTAGGGAGTACCTCAGTAATACAAAACTTTTTAACGTCGCCAGATATTGAGATATTAAAAATCACAAAGTAAAAGCATATCTTATATTAAAATTTACCAAATACAACTATAAATTCTTACATCAAAACCCCATCTTTCGCTTTTACAGCTGGCGGTAAATCTGTTTCGCCAAGCATTTCTCTCAAATCTATTTCTATTACTCTACACAACGACATCATCGGAATATCGTTGGCCATGCCCTGAAAAGGGTTTTCGGTATAATCGCCTACTATTTCCATCATTACATACACCCAACCAATTAAAGCGGTTATAGGTACCGAGAGCCATACTGCCCAGCCGCCTTCCGCTACTCGCATCAATTCTGGTATCATACTAAAAGGCAGTAGCATAATAAATATGCCAACAAAATAACGACTCATATTAGCATACTGACGTGGCAATGGAAATTTTTTAATACGCTCATTTTTGCCTTGCAAAGTATAAAAAGCCCGAAGCAAATTGGCTAATTCCATGTGGCGGAAATCTTCTATCAACCCTCTTTCCCTTAATTCAGCTAAATCTCTCGACTGTTCATTAATAATTTGTGTTGCGGTATTTACATGCGCTATCAATCGGTCGTGTTCGGTTGGGGGTAAAAAAAGTTTTAATTCTGTACGGGTAATTTCATCATCTAACAAGCCAATGCCAAAGTTTTTTTGGTAGTATGCTGCTGTTTTTCCTATAGCTCCATCTTGGCTAATATGCTCCCAAGGCGTAGCTATCAATAATTGGCTTCTATGTGCATACAACCAAGCAATATGCCGATAAATAAGTCGCTGTTTTATTTGGTGTATTTCTCCTCCCGAAATTTTTTCATCGGCAAAAAGATTGCTCACAAATCCATCTACCATCATTCCCCAAGATCGGCTATCATTAATAATGCCGCCCCATATTTTTCTGGCTTCCCACATGCGGTCGTAAGCTTGGTTATTTTTAAAACCTACATAAAAGGCTACCGCCGTACCAATAACAGATATAGGCAACCAAGGAATATGAATAGAAAGAATATTATAATGATATAAAGCAGCAACGACTCCCATTAAGGCCAAAAGCCAAGCAACATGATGAAAGGTCCACTTTATAAGTTTACTAAAACCAATTCCTTTTGTAATTAACATATAAATTTATTTTACAATAATTTCTAAAACACAATTATTCGTATCGAATTTGTTTTTAACAATTTTATTTTGCTAAAAAACGAAACGCCAAATTTAGAAAATTTATCTCGCTTTCAAAATTCCCTCATCAATTAATACTTGGAATGCATCTTCCATTGTTTCTTTTAAAGGACGGAAAGACATGCCTAATTCATTTTTAATTTTCGAGTTATCTCCATTCCACGGGATATTTACATTATTGCGAATAAATTGTCTGGTAAATAATTTGTTCGTCATTGGTCCTACTATCATGAGCAACCATTTGGGGAGTGCTCTTTTTGGTAGCGGAAATTTATCGCCATATTTTGGTAAGAGTACGGTTCCCATTTCTAAAAAGTCGCTGTTATGACCCGCGGTTATATACCTGCCATTTGCTGTTGGGGTAAAGCCTGCTTTGTAATGTGCTGTTGCAACATCTCGTACATCAACAATACCAAAACCTAGTTTTGGCGCGCCCATTTTCATCTCTCCACCTCCTAACATTTTTAGGATGTTCATACTTTCAGAATTGCTGTGCGGATTAAGTGCTGGCCCTAACACAAAACAAGGATTAATGGTTACCAAATCCCATTGCGACTGGTTTTTATGAATGTCCCAAGCCTTTTTTTCTGCTAACGTTTTAGAATAAGAATAAGGTTGATAAGTTAAGGAGGCCGTTGTGTTCCATATCTCTTCTGTTAAAACGCCACCTGGCGCACTTTGGCAATCAATGGCATCGGTATAAATAGCGGCGCAACTACTTGTTACTACTACCCGTTTTACCGAAGGCACTTCCCCTGCTGTTTCCAACACGTTTTGTGTGCCTTGTACTGCTGGCTCAATCAGTTCTTTTTGCGGGTCTTTTACATCACTTGTAAATGGCGAAGCTGTATGATAGACCAATTCGCAGCCTTGCATTGCTTCCTTGTAAGCACCTTTTGTTAGTAAATCTCCCTTAAAAAATTTTAAAGTTCCTTTAGCATTCGTTGCTGCTTTTTTTAAGTGGCCTACTTTTTTATCATTCTCAGGGCTTCTTACGGCTGCGTGAACGGTTAGGCCGTCTTCCAACAATTGTTTTACTAACCAACTTGCTACATATCCATTGGCACCTGTTACCATTACAGGTTTTGATTTATCTATTTGTGTCATAATTATTATAGTTTGTTTGTTACTTGTATCTTATTCAGCATTCACCAAATTTATTTTTACAATTAGCCCTTTCGGTCATCAAGCGTAGTCGAGATGCCCGAAAGGATGCATGGAAACGTATTTTGTCGCTAGTTTAAAGCCCGTTCCCCTACCATCTCGACTACGCTCGATGACCGGTGAACTATTAGCTTCGATTTAAAATCCTGATGGTGAGTAGTAAC
>JAHDBT010000272.1 GCA_020630215.1 Bacteroidota bacterium | reverse complement strand
AATAACCTTAATGGCATTGTATTTACAAACCCTGCACAACTCGTAGATGCAAATGTAGAAACAATAAGTAATAACAATTTTACGATTACCCCCAACCATCCTACTTATACAGATAACTTGGGAAACACAGAAACAAACTATGTAAGTATATTTATTAGCAATATGCAAATTGGCGATGCCGCTACTCAAACAGGTGGCATTGTTAACAATGTATTTACCGATAACAGCGATTTGGAAGAATGCCTCGAAAGCATTGGTATTTTAGCGGAAGATGCGGGAGTATATAGCTCAAACAATAGGTTTAATTACATGTACCGTGCTATTGATATGTTAAGTCCCGATTGGGAATCAGTAAGCCAAAATGATACGATATTGAATGATGCTTTAAAAGCTTGTTTCCTTGATTTTTGCCAATTTAAACTTTCGGAAAATGACTTGGTAGATGTAAGCATTTTAGGAACACAGATACACGGCCCTTATGCCAACACAACAATAGATACCATTTCTAAAGGAATATGCGTAAATAATGCTGCCAATGTGTATGTATTAGATAATAACTTTGCCCGTTTTCACCAAAACATTGCCATGCGTGAGGTAGCACAAAAAATACGGGTGGTTGGTAATGAAGTAGAAGGCGGTTTTGTAGGAGCTTATTTTAGGGATAGTTATGATGATGTAATTTACAGCCTGAATAAAGGCAAAGATATTATTTGTGGTATTGGTTTTAGAATTGATCCCAACTCTAATCCTGATCTCAACCTGCCAGAAAGGAATTGTGATTTATTTGGTAAAACCATTTTTGCTTTTAACAGCCTACAACGTCCAAAAAACGATGATTACTCCTTGCGATTCTTTAGCTGCCTTGGTGCAACATCAGATAGTTGTTTTTCCCAACCTGCTTATACAAATATTTGCCCACCGTTAATTATGCAAAATTACACTCGCACTAAACTTGCTCCCGATCCTCCAAACTACTTAGGCGATATTAAAATCGAATTCATTGATTTTTCGACAGCAGGTAGCTATGCAAATTGGGTAGAACAGTTAACAACTTACAACCCTGTTTTTCATCCTAAAGCAGATTCTACTGCTGTTGCTAATATACAAAACATTACGCCTTCTAGCTCTTTTCGATTAATCGATCCAGACGCACCGCTTCCTAGCGAACAAGTACCTAGTAAAACAACTAAAACAAAATATGACAAATTTATTTTGCGCCTGAAAGGTTTTGCTAAATAAACATAAAAACCCTTTTACATGACAAACATTAAACCTCATGTACTTTACTTTTCAAAAGTACTACTACTTTTTTTTTGTAATATTTTTTTTCTTAGTTTGGTTACTTATGCTCAAGCACCTAGTACTCATATAGCTATGCAAGCAACACTTACCGAAATTAGAAAATTAATGTGGAAAGGTAAAATACCACAAGCTCAAAAAAAATTAGCCGAAACAGATAAAAAAATAGCTGCCGAAATTGCCCGTAATTCTGATTTTAAATACCAAGAAGCCTATATTGATTTTTATTTTATTAAAGGGCTTTTTTATTTAATACAAGAAGAATACAGCATTGCTATTGATAATTTTAAACACATTTTACCTATTGCCGAAAAAAATCAAATAAACCCCAAAGATTTTACTTTAACCAAAATTCATAACCGCTTAGGAATGGCTTATGAATATCTTTCGAAGTATGAAAATGCATTAAAACATTACGAATCGTCTAATGAATATATGGACAATGTGAATCATAAAATTAAGAACTTAAATAACATTGCTACTATATATAGAAAATTAGGGGAGCTAGAAAAAGCATTAAAAATACATCAGGAAGTATTGGCTTTAAGAAAACGTTATTGTAAAGACAAGCCCTTTGAAATTGCTGTTAGTTATTTTAATATTGCACAGGTATTAAAAGATATGAAAAAGTATAAAGAAGTATTAAATACATTAAACCAGTTTTTAGCAATTACCAAAGAAACCCGTCCTAATGATAAAAATAATATTGGAAAAGGCTATTTTTTAAAAGGAGAAATTTTTACGGAATTAAATAAATACGACGAAGCATTAAAACATTTTCAAGAAGCACTCATTTATTTTTCGGTTGATTTTACAGATAAAGATGTTTATAAAAATCCACCTTTAACCAAACAAAATCACCAGCAAAATATTATTCAAACCCTAGCAGCCAAAGCGCATGTTTTTTTATTGCGTTCTGAAAATGCTGCTGATAAAGAATCCGATTTACTAACCGCCTCACAACTTTACAAAACAGCTACTAATTTAATTGATTCCCTCCGTTTTTATTATATTGCCGATGATAGTAAAATTGCAATCAGCTCCGATTCTCGGCCTATTTATGAGCAAGCAATAGCTACTTATTACCAACTTAACAAGCTAAAAAACAATGAGAAATACATAGACACGGTAAATACCTATATCGAAAAAAGCAAAGCCTTTACTTTACGACAAACCTTACACGATGCCTCTATTAAAAGCAATATTGATAGTAACTTCCTAGCACAAGAAAAAACATTAAAAAAACAACTTGCAAATTTTGAAGAAAATAGATTAGAAGCATTATTAGATAGCAATACCGACACCTTAAAAAGGTACGAAGATTCTATTTTTATTACCCAAACAAAACTCCGCAATCTTATTCAAAAAATAGGCGAAACAAACCCTGCTTATTACCAATTAAAATACGATTTAAATTTGCCCAGTATTAATCAATTACAAACAAAATTAAATAATACGGACGCACTCCTTAATTATTTCTTAGGAAAAAATCATATTTATCTATTAAGTATTACTCAGCAAGAGAAAAAAATTTATACCATTAAAAAACCTAGTAATTTTGATGCCTTATTACATGAAAAATTTAGACAAAGCTTAGACTTTAATTTTTACAATAAGTCGGAAGATACCGCTCGCAATTATTTCACTCAAAGTGCTTTCAAATTATACAAACTCTTATTGCATGATGCAGTAGAGGTACTTCCAACTTCTATTGTTAATTTACGTATTATTCCAGATGCCGCACTAAGTTATATTCCTTTTGATGTCCTACTAAAAGAAGAAACCAATTCGCCTTATAACTTGCAAGATATTAATTATTATGTAATTAGCAAATACAATTGCACCTATAATTATTCTGCTGATTTATGGTTCCATAATAAAACAAATAAGCAGCCAATAACAGGTAATGAAAACACAAAAACTTTAGGTGCTTATGCTCCCATTTATGATGCAAATGATTATAGCAAAGATCGTTTGCGTAAAATGGGAATAGCTCCTGATGAATTTGATTTACCTCATGCTCGTACAGAGGTAAAAAATATTACCAACTTATTGGGAGGAGATGCTTTTATTGGTGATGAAGCTAATAAAAAAACATTTAAAGCAACTGCCAATAGTTACCGCATTTTACACTTTGCTATGCATGGTTTTTACAACGAAGAAAATCCTTTAAACTCCTATTTATTATTTGCCAAAGAAAAAGAAAATAGGGAAGTAACCCTTAGTGTAGCCGAAATTTACAATATGCCGTTTACTGCCGATTTAGCCGTACTAAGTGCCTGTAATACAGGCAGCGGAAAAGTAGAAGCTGGCGAAGGCATGATGAGTTTGTCGCGTGCTTTTGCTTATGCAGGTTGTCCTAGTACGGTTATGAGTTTATGGAGCCTCCCTGATAAAAGTACTGCCGAAATTATGCAGCACTTTTATAGCAAACTAAAAAAGGGAAATACCAAAGGAAAAGCCCTACGCCAAGCCAAATTGCAATACTTTAAGCAACATAATAATAGTATGCACTTTTCTTATCCCATTTATTGGGCAGGCTTTTCTACGGTTGGAAACACAATGGCATTAATGAGTCCTAGTATTAATTATTTATGGTTTACCCTAGCTGGGCTTTGCTTTTTCTTACTCGGCATTTTATTGCTAGGTTTTCGCCAATCGGAAAAATAAGTTTTTGAGGGAGCGGAAAAAGAGTTTATCATCTTCTGTTAAAATCAGTATGTAATGCACAAATTTCCCTATCTTTAACCAGTACATCAGACTTTTAACCCTTCAAAAATAATAGGCTATCATGAAATTTTTTCCTTTACTATTCCTTCTCCTAATAGGAGGCAACCTACAACAACTCAACGCACAATGCAATGGCGTAGCAGTAGAAGATTCTTTGGCATTAGTTGCGATTTACAATGCTTTGGATGGCGAATCTTGGCCACTAGAAGACGCGTTTCCCATTGCTTATGATCCCGAATTAGATATTTCACAACCCACTCCTAACTTAACCTCCCCTTGGCTTATTGGAAACGTAGCTACTTGGCATGGCATTCAGCTTACGGAGGATGGATGCCGAGTAAAAAAACTACTTCTTCACAGCCTCGAATTAACCACAACAATTCCGCCCGAGATTGGGAATTTAGCCGAATTGACGCATCTAAGTTTTGAAGATAATGAGCTAACAGGAGCAATTCCACCCGAAATTGGGAATTTACAAGCGTTAAAAAGCCTCAGTTTAGCAGTCAATCAACTAACAAGTATCCCTGATGAGATTGGCAATTTAACCGAATTAATTTACCTCCACTTAGTGGCCAATACCATTAGCAATTGTCCACCTGCTATTGGAAATTTAACCGAGTTAACCTTTCTCAGTATAGGCTCAAACCCCCTTAGCGAAATTCCTGCAGAAATAGGTAACCTAACCAAAATAATAAAACTGCATTTACACGATTTACCCATTACTACTTTACCACCCGAAATTGGAAACCTGGTCAACTTAGAGTTGTTGTATCTCTACGGTACCTTTATTACTAGCTTGCCCGAAGAGTTTGGGAATTTAATTAGTTTAAACTTCACCTTTTTAGATGCCAACGAACTAACCAGTTTACCAACAAGTTTCGGCAATTTAATTAATTTAGGATCTCTGTACTTAAATAATAATGACCTTACTGCCATCCCCGAAAGTTTTGGCAATTTAACCAACCTCACTAAATTATGGTTACAGGGCAACGACATAGCGTGTTTACCATCAAACATGTTAAATCTTTGCAATAATAATTGGGAAGCACTTCCTAGACTTTATAATAACCCTGGCTTAACTACTTGGGAAGATTTTTGTGGTATCGGTGGTGGCCTTTGTTCCCAATTAATGGAATGCGATTTATCGCTACAACAAGATTCTCTAGCCCTAGTTGCCCTATACAATAGTTGCGGCGGCGATAGCTGGACCAATAACGATAATTGGCTAACAGGCAACATTAACACCTGGTATGGCATAAGTCTTACTGCTGATGGTTGCAATGTGGAAATACTCGATTTATTTAATAATAATTTAGCAGGAGAAACACCTCCAGAAATTGGTAATTTAAGCGAATTAATTTACCTAGATTTTAGCTTTTCATCTTTAATAGGAATGCCTAGCGAAATTGGAAATTTAAATAAATTAGAAGCTTTATATTGGAGTGGTAATTTTGTAGAAACTATACCCGAAGAATTATATACCCTCACCAACCTAAATGCACTTTATATTGATGATGCTAGTTTAAATGAATTATCGCCTGCAATAGGAAATCTAATTAACCTAACTAGTTTAGGACTAATAGGAAATAACTTAATGAGCATACCTCCAGAAATTGGCAATTTAAACAATTTAATAGAATTGTATCTCAATGAAAATTTAATTCAAACAATTCCTACCGAAATTGGTAATTTATCTACTTTATCTTTATTGTCTTTTTCCCTTAATCCCATCACCGAAATTCCCGTAGAATTAGGTAATTTAATTAATTTAAATCGCTTGTATTTTTCCTACAATCAACTAAGTACTATCCCCTCCGAAATTGGTGATTTAACCAATCTTACCCACCTTTATTTCGATAACAATCAAATTACCAATGTTCCGTCGAGTTTGGGCAACTTAAACAACCTTACTTATTTCGACTTAGCGCAAAACAATATTAATTGTTTGCCAGAAGAACTACAGAATTTATGCACCAATAACTGGGCAATTACTAGCGTTGAAAATCCTAATTTAGCAGGCAATCCAGGGCTTACTGGATGGACGCAATTTTGTAATACTGATACAGATATTTGCACTACTGACGCTTGTATTAACTCCCTGCAACAAGACTCGCTTGCCCTAGTAACTTTGTACAATAATTGTGGGGGTGATAACTGGACATTTAACGACAATTGGCTAACAGGAACACTTGATACTTGGTATGGAATTAGCTTAGACAATTTAGGATGTAACGTAATATCTATTGTGCTACCACAAAGTAACTTAACAGGAGCTATTCCATCAGAAATCGGTTCACTAAATAGCTTGGAAGAATTGAATTTAATTAACAATCAAATTACTAATATTCCTAGCGAAATAGGTAACTTAACCAACCTTACTTATTTGCATTTAGGCATTAATCAAATTAGCGAAATACCTGTTGAAATAGGCAATTTAGAAAATTTATACGCCTTATTCCTCAACGATAATTCACTCTCTAATATACCAGAGGAATTAGGCAATTTAACAAGCTTAATAAATTTGTATTTAAACGGAAATTCGCTTAGTAATTTACCTAACACCTTCAGTAATTTAAGCAATTTAAATCTGCTAGGTATTCATCAAAATTTATTTACTACCTTACCCGAAGTAATTGGCAATATTAGTTCCTTAACCATACTGGATGCTTCCGAAAATCAATTAACAGATTTACCTGATAGTTTTGTAAATGGTGCTGTTAACAATTCACTTACAAGGCTGTGGTTAAGTGATAATTTATTCACAACAATTACTCCCGATATTGCTAATTTTTCTCAGCTAAGTGATTTTTATTTAAACAACAATCAATTACAAAGTATTCCCGCTGCATTAGGCAACATTACGACTATTACCGTATTAAGATTAGACAATAACCAGCTCCCCTGTTTACCTCCCGAACTATTAAATCTTTGTACAAATAATTGGGAAGTTTTACCAGTAGCAAATCCAGACATTAGCAACAACCCAGGTTTAACTAATTGGGAAGATTTTTGCACGGATAGCACGCCTCCTTGCGAACCTGTTGGCATAGCAAATAATAATTTTAGTTCGACAAATTTACTAAGCATACAACCCAATTTATTTAGAGCGCAATTAAAAATAAATGTAGTTACATTTAATGCTGAATTAATTCCACTTACAATTACCGATATTACAGGGCGAATTATTTACCAACAACAAATAATTAGCAACCAATTACACACCATTGAATTACCTAGCCAATTAGCTAAGGGAATTTATTTTGTGCAGGTTGTTTTAGCAGAACAAAAACTGGTAAAAAAGGTGATGAAATATTAATTGCTAATTAAAAAAAACACCAAAAAAATTGCCCTCTCAAAAATCAAAATTAATTATTTTTCAGAGGGCTTTTAAGACATGTTTATCCAATCGGTTTACAATTTTTAATACAAGCCGGGAGGCTTTAAACTCGTTTGGCTCAAGCGGAGACGCTTGACCCTGCTGCCCGGTCCAGCCTCCTGGCTGGAGCGTAACGGGCTTCAAGCCTCTGGCTTGTTGTCAACTAATTTTAGTGTTTGGATAAACATGTCAAAAAATTGCCCTCTAAAAAATAAAAATCAATTGTTTTTTAGAGGGCTTTTTATTCTGAAATTTCCGAGCAAATTAATCCAACACTATCTTTTCACAAATGGCTACCATTCCATTTCCTATAATAACTTGACATAAATACATCCCTTTAGGCAAATTTAAATGGGGTAATAAAATCGTCTTCGTTTCACTTAAATTTAGGCTTGTATTATAAACATTTTCCCCTAGTAAATTATAAAATTTCACTTGCCCTTGATAAGTATTTTTCAAGGTTTGATTTTGCGCTAAATTTTCTATTTGCAAATACAATTCGGTTGATTCGCTTGCTATGGGATTGGGATGAATTTTTAAACTATATTCTCCATTTTTGTCTTTCTGCATTTCTGCTATCCCATCAATTACACTCGCATCCTCATACCATTCTATACCTCCTCCAGCGGTTCCAATAATTAATTCGGCATAGTTATTTAAATCTACATCTGTCATAAAAGGGCTGGCAAACTGACCGCCATAGTTTGGCACTAAATCATCGGTTTGCAAATTAAATAGCCCTTCTGTAATATTGGCAATTATATTATTGTATTGAAAAACCCGTCCACTTTCCGAGCCTACTATTAAGGTAAAATCGCCTGTTGTTTCATTAGCTAATAAGTGTGGTACTGCATAGCCCGAAAGCGAACCCGTTTCTTTAACATCTACCCCTCCCCAAAAACTACTCTTTATCTCAAAACTAGCCTCGCTTACCGTTCCATTATTTTGCCAATATTGTAACCAACCGTTTCTATTGCCTATCACCAAATCTAGTAAACCATCGTTGTTTATATCTACCAATTGTGGCGTAGCATAAGCTCCTACATCTATGGCTTGATAATTGGCGGTTGTTAGGGTAAATTGTGCTTCGTTGTTGGCATTAGGCGTATTGGTAAAATAGTGCAATGCTCCTCCCCCGTCACCTAGCAACATATCCTCATCTCCATCGCCATCTAAATCGCCAAAAGTAGGTTTAAATACATAGGCACTTCCTCCTAGTTGATTAAACACGTCCATATAATAACGATTCACCAAATTAAATTGAATGCCTTCGGCTACCATTACTTGTTCATATAAAGCCAAAGCAGATACAGGTTCATTGCCATTTTCGTAATACACTTCGTTTCCTATTATTAAATCTAGTAAACCGTCGGCGTTGTGGTCAAAAAATACGGGATACGCCTTGCTACCTACATCTAGCATCTCCTCAATTAAAAAGCGAGTAGTTTTAAAAGTATAGGGCGTTTCTCCTAGGGGTGTTTTTTGGTAATACCACGCACTATTATAAGCTTCTGTTTGTACTGATAAATTGGGAGCTATAATTAAATCTTCTAGTCCATCATTATTGGCATCTATGGCAAAGGCGGCCAAAAAGCTAATGAGGTTTGCAGGCATACTATAAGCAGGAAATAGCGTATCTTGTGCTACCATAAAAGCGGTTTGGGTATCTCCCCCATTTTGGGCCATTATTAAATTAAAAAAACCTAAATTTCCTAGTAGCAAGTCTTTATCCATGTCGTCGTCTAAATCGGTAGCCAATAAAGTAGAACCTGCATGTTTGGCTTTTTTTGATACGGAGGAAGCATTCACAGGAGGCAATCCTTCATTACAAAGGGTATCTAAAATTAAAATGTTGCTTTCTAGGCTTTCTACAAACTGCCCCCAACAATCCGTTACTTTTTCTAGTTGTAGTTGCGTACAATCGGGGCTTTGGTTTTGGTAATAATGTACCCAATCGCCATTTACCGACGACAACAGCAAATCCATATCTCCATCTAAATCTATATCGCTAATGGCAGGTAAATCGTAGTAGTTTACAAATAGTGCTTCG
>JAHDBT010000271.1 GCA_020630215.1 Bacteroidota bacterium | reverse complement strand
CACAGACCGCCTTTAAAGTTTGCCCCAACTGTTCCTGCTAGTTGTACTAGCAGCCGCCAGCAGGATAAAAGCCTTCAATAAAGTGCGACCCTTGTTTTTAAAGTTTGGGGCTTGCCATTGCACAAGGCAAGAACAGCTTAGTCCCCTTCATATTTTTCCTTTTTTTCTTCCCATTCTTTTAAAAATGCTTCGTAGTAATTTTGGTAGATGGGGTCGTTATCTAGTTTTAGGAGGGTTTGGTAAAATTGTTGGGCTTTTTGGTAGTTGGGGGTGTATAATTGTGGGGAGTTGCTGTTTTGGGCTTCTTGATGATAAAAAAGAGCAAAGGAATAATAAAAAGCGGGACTCACATTTGACAGTGCCCCTACCCCTGAAAGCAAGGGATATTCATTAATTTTGTACTTTTTAATTTGAGGGCTAGACAAATAAGCAATGGTGTTTTTTTGTAGTGCTTATTACATAATGCTCTCATACTGTATCGGCCATATCTTTACCGTTCCATCCCAAGATGCCGTAGCAAGGCGAGTGCCATCGGGCGAAAAACTCCCCCCCTACCACATCATCCGTATGCCCTTTTAATTGTAGGAGTTCTTTACCCGTTTGCACATCCCATATCCGTGCCGTATTATCACTAGATACCGTAACAAGGCGAGTGCCATCGGGCGAGAAATACCACTAATTTAAGCTATTCTTTCTATAATCCCACCCTATTAAGCACTAAAAAAACGAGCTACCAAACCCAATACGTTTTAATACCGTAATTAACCCTAACTAAACATTTATCAAAGAACGCTGTCCTCAAAAAAATAAATGGCTAAACATATCAATTCAAAAACACACGTTTTTTTTAGAGGAAACGCAAAAAAATCCGTGGAATCCGAGTAATCCGTAATTCAGACAGTAGTAGTCTACTTACTATGGCAATAACTAATACCTAATCTGACTAACCCCAATAGCACTTACATTTGGTCGATAGTGGTTAAAATCTACTACGGTAACATTGCCGTCGTAATTGGCATCGCTGGCTAGGTACTGATTAATGGCAGCAACTTGGGTGGTAAATAGGTTAAAATCAGTGACGGTAATTACGCCATCGGCATTAAAATCGCCAGCTTTTAGGGCATTTAGGTTGGTGGTTAAACTGCTTACCTGACCAGTGCCGCCAGTTATGTTGTTGGCATCGGTAAAATCGTAGGGGGTAGTGTTGGGTAGGGTAACAAGGTTTTGCCCCAATACGGCTAAATGGTTTCTGCTTTTTACGGATAAATAATAATCGGTATTGGCAGCTACATTAAAAAAGGCAATGCCTTCCTGAATGCCTGTGCCATCTATTACGCTGCCATCCATTAATAAAATAGCGACTCGTTGTTCTAGTATTAGGTTATTGTTATTGGCATCTCTGGCTTCTACTAGCAGCCAATCAATAGTGCCAGTAATGTGGTCGATGGTGTCTTGTAGGGATTCTTGTCCGTTGTAGTTCCAGGGGGCTTGGTTGAAGGGGTGTTGGGGGGCTAGTAATTGTTTAAAAACTAAATTGGTATCCATTAAGCCATTATTGGCATTGTACGCACCTTCCAAATAGACTTTTATATTGGCAAATACCACTTCTTCGCTGTTATTGTTAGAGGCATCGGGCGTACTGCTTTTAAAAAAAGTCGTTGTTGTGCTGCCGTCGGGCAAACGTCCATAACTAATATCCTCTCCTTGCCGTGGAAAACTTAGGGAATCAATAAATAAGGTATCGTTGTTAAATACTTGTACCAATCCAAAACGCTCTCCCCTTTCACCTAGCCCCAACCTTACATGCCTTACGCCTTCGTCGGTATCTCTATCGGCCCATAATACCATAAAACCGTTGGCAGGAATGGTTGTAGAATCAGGATGTATGGTAGGGATGCGCCAGATGGTTTTGTCGGCCCAATCATCGGTTACGTATAGGCCGCCAATATCTACGGGGAAACTGTTGCTGTTGTAAATTTCTACCCAATCTTCTTGTACGCCTGTGTTGTCGGTTATATCGCTGATGTTGCTGGCTAGAAGTTCGTTAATAAACAAGCCTTCTACAAAAGTGTTGTTGGTGCTGCTTTGCATGTTGGTAGCGTTGGGAGTTGGTTCGGTAAAAAACTCAAAGCTGCCGCTTGCGTCGGGGTAATGACCGTAGGAAACATCATTGGTTTGTGAGGCAAAGGTTAGTTCGTCAATAATTACTAAATCGCCATCGTCGTCCTCCACAAGGGCAATGTCCTCCCCTAGGCTACTTAGCTTAAAATTGGTATGTAGTTCACTTTGCAGACTGTCTTTATCTGCCCAAATAATTATATAGCCGCCAGCAGGAATATTGGTAAGTACTGCATTGGTGCTTGGGAATTGCCATTTGTCTAAAACAGCCAAATCATCGGTAATGTATAAGCCTGCTAGGTTAACGGCAAAGCTGTTGGCATTGTAAATTTCTATCCAATCTTCGTACTCGCCAAACTCGTCGGTAATGCCTATGCTGTTGCTGGCCATAAACTCGTTAATGTACAGGTTCTCGATGGTTTGTGCAAGGGCCTGCTGCGATGTATTGATAAATAGGAAGCTCAATAATAGGTACAAGCTTGTAAGAGATGGTAAAAGGATTTTGTTTGTTCTTTGTATATTTATTTGCATTGCTGTATTTTTGTTAAACTCTAAAATAGTCCGCAACAAAAATAACTCAATTTGGCAGTACGTTTACCCTACAATCGGTGGTAAATCTTACATCGTTAAAATGGTTTTCTTCTATAGTTTTTCTTTGTACACTTTATTCATCTCCCCACAGATTTCGCAGATTAACACGGATTATTCTTAGGCAAGCCTTCGTTATACCAGCTTCAATTTAGCGTAATCGGAACGGATGACTGAACTCATCCGCTCAGGGAAAAATAAAAGTAAGCTAAAGCGCACTCACCAACTCTGAACGGATGAGTTCAGTCATCCGATTAGGTAGGCTAAAGGGAAAAAATCAGCAAGAAAAACCACCCCAAATAATCGAACATATCAATTCAAAAGTATACATTTTTTTTTAGAGGAAACGCAAAAAAAATCCGAGCAATCTGTGCAATCCATATCAATCCATGATTCAGACAATAAGTGGAGAAAATTCAACAATCCATACTTCCCCTTCTACAAAACCCCTTCATAAAACGCTAACAATTTCTTCTCTTCCTCTTGCCAATTTATTACCTCCCTAGCCACTAAACAATTCGCTTTCAACCGTTGATACAAGTCCTCCTCCCCTAGCAACCGATTAGCAGCAACGGCTATTTTTTCGGAACTCAATTCATCCAGCAACAAAGCAATTTCCTGCTGTTCATTAATCAATCGATACTCTCTAAAATCGACTGCTAATTGGGGAATGCCATTGTGGAAATAATCAAAAAAACGATTGGCTAGGGATAGGCGGTAGCTGATGCCTTTGCGGGTGAAAAAGGTAAAACCCATAGTGGCATTCCTAGTAAAATGGATTAACTGCTCTGGATTTATTCGTCCAAAAAACACGACTTTGGATTCCAAATTTAATTGTTTTACCAAGTTTTTACAATCCTCCATCACATCCCCATCACCACAGATATACAGCTTGCAGTCAATCATTGGCATGGCTTGTATCATTTCTTCAATGCCTCGACCTACATTTACGGCTCCTTGGTATAAAATATATTGTTCTTGCAACTCGGGCATTTGCTGCATAATTGCTGGCGAACTCGTAGAAGGCAAGGGTCTTAAAACCGTAGCATTGCGGATTATTCCAAAGGGTGTTTTGTAAGCAGCCCTAAATAAATCGGCGTAGGATTGATTGATGGTATAGGCGTATTTTGTGCGTGGCACAATGAAGCGTTCGAGGCTTTTCCAGATAAATTTAGTGATGGGACGATCTACAATTTCTGGGAGTTCGGCAAAGTATTCGTGTGCATCGTATACATGTGGTTTTTTTTTGGCTTTTGCAGCTATAAAATGTGGCAAAAGCGTATCTAAATCAGTAGCACTATAAATATCAAAATTCTTAAACAACAAGTAGCATAACAATCGAGTGTTATATTCCAAGTAAAACAACTTGCCTTTACTAAACCATAAATTAAAACGTATTTGCTTAAAAGCTTGTTTTTTTAAGGGAACAGAGTTGCTCATTGTTCGTCCAATTAAGGTTACTTCATAGCCAGCATTTGCTAAAGAAGTACAAATACGCTGCATTCGTTGGTCGAAGCTGAGGTCGTTAATAACGGTAAATACGATGTGTTTTTTCATTCAAAAAAATTCTATGGGGGATAAAGATACTTCTAATAAAATCTAAAAATCAAATACACAATCAAAATCATTTTGCTTTCTAATTACAAATTGCTTTGTAAACAGATAAGCAAGTAATTTTTGAAAAATGCTTTAAATTGCTCAACTTTGGTTTAGTCAAGATAATGTCATGTTTTTACGCATTAAGCGTATTTTATAAAAAAAGTTAAAAAATCAACAATCATAAAGCCTTAATAATCAAAAACAAATACAAATTAAATAATAAGCAATCAACATCAAACAAGTATGTTTGCACATTTTTAAATGCATTTTTTTTATCATAAACTATATATTATAGTTAATTGTTTTAATGTCCCTTTTTTTTTCTTTAATTTGTGCGATATATATGGTAATTAATATCAAACTTGTAAGTATTACCATACACAAAAACTAATCACATACAATTTTATTCTCTCGCCTTAGCACGTTTTTTCTTATATATAAGCTAATATTTTCATCAAATATCAACACCTCATTTTAAAAGGTTGATGTCTAAAAACAGCATCTCCTTCTAGCCTTCGTTATGCCACATATCCCTAACCACCAACTCCTCTAAAATGAAAACATAATTGGATAGGCGACCTCACAAAAAACATAATCAAAAATTCACATAAATTCAAAATTACTTTGTAATAATCTTTTTATTACAATATTCACAAAGGACACTAAAGGACAATCAATAACAATAATACGACTACAAACCAAACATACAAGAATATAAATTTAAAATGTTACATTTTATGAAAAAACGAACTATTAAATTCCAATTTACTCTCCTACTCGTCATGAGTTCCTTGTTTACAACAACACTCAGCTATGCTTGCGATCCCTGCAACGCCATACGGTGGACAGAGGGCGGTGCATGGGTAGATGGAGTAGCTAATGACAGCCCAGGTGCGGCAACCCCAAAAGGTATTATTCGTTGTGGACAAGCGGCCGATACCCAATCGAATATCGACCCAACTTGCAATTACGATAGTGCCGAATTTACCCTAGGCGGTAATAGTTGCCTCGACCCTGGCGACGATACCGCCCCTCCTATTACATCTCCTGGTCCTCCAGCAGGTGCAAGTGTTACCTGGATTCAATTTGATGTAAGAGCTTTTGCTGGTAGTTTTGAATACCAAATTATTAATGGTAGTGTACCTATTTATTGGGAACTATTTTACTCCAACAGCCCAACTGCCGATGGCACAGGCGGCGATTGTAGCGATTTAACGTTCCAAGAATGTGGTACCGACTTTAGTTCGTGGGCCAACTTCGCTTTTGAAGTACCCAACTTTACCGAACCTACCAATTATTATATAGCCGTTTACACACAAGACCCCGACGACCAACTCCCAAGTATTAACTTTAAAGCTCGTAATGGTTGTGGCGATAGCGACCCTCCCCTTTGCTTTTTACAAGCCGAAGCACCCGTATTTACTTGTAACGAAAATGGTGGCTACACGGTTAGTATTCCAATTGCAGGCGCAAATGGCACTTTTGAAGGACAAGATGCCAACGGAAATGCCATTTCTACTAATACCGTTACCCTTACCAACCTAGGAGCAACCCCTCCTACCGTAACAGGAACCATTGTTATGGAATATCCTGCTGGTGTACCTTACGATATTACTATTGCAGATACAACAGGCGATTACCCCAACTGTACCGTAGACGGAATTACAGGTACTTTCGATGTATCGGGACCAACAATTACTTTATTTGAAACTCCTGTAATTGGCTGTACAAGCAGTTCTGTTAATATCGACGTATCTGCTTCTGGCGGTGCAGTAAGTTATGAATGGACAACCGCAGATGGAAACATTGTAAGCGGCGCTGATGGGCCATTACCTGTTGTAGATGCCCCTGGCACTTATACCCTAGTTGCCTTTGATGCCAATGGCTGCTCTAGCACTATTGACGTGGTAATAGTACAAGATACCGAACTGCCTCCCGTAACGATTGATGCACTAACAACGGTATTAACTTGTACTACTACAAGCATCGACTTATCCGTATTAGATGCTCCTGATGGTGCAACTTATGCTTGGTCAACTGCCGATGGAAATATTGTAAGTGGCGAAACAACTGCTACCCCAACAATTGATGCGGCAGGTACTTATAGTGTTACGGTAACTGGTGGAAACGACTGTACCGCAACCGCTACTATCACCATCACCCAAGACACAACGCCCCCAACAGCCATTGCAATAGATGGTTTGTTAACTTGTGATATTACCAGTATTATTTTAGATGGAAGTGGTTCTGTAGATGCGGTATCTTACGCATGGACAACCGCAGATGGAAATATTATTAGTGGCGAAAACACCCCCATGCCAAGCGTAGATGCAGCAGGAACTTACACCCTAGTTGTTACCGCAGCAAACGGTTGTACTGATATGATAGATGTAATCGTTACCGCAAATACAACCCCTCCAACTATCAGCATCGACACAGCAGCTATGTTAACTTGTACCGCAACGAGTTTAACTCTTAACCTCAATTCAGACGACCCTGCTGCTACCATTGCATGGTCAACCCTAGATGGTAATATTGTGAGTGAAGAAACAACTGCTACGCCAACGATTGATGCAGCTGGCACTTATACTGTTGTTGTAACATCTGCCAATGGATGTACCGCAGAAGCAGCGATTACGGTTACAGCCGATACCGACCTTCCAACGGCTGTAATTGATGGAGAGGCTACCTTAACTTGTACGGTTGGTAGCATCAACCTAAGTGGCGAAGGTTCTACTGATGGCGTAACTTATGCTTGGTCAACAATTGACGGAAGCATTGCTACCGATGCTAGTTTGCCATTTGTTTTAATTGATGCTCCTGGCACTTATACTTTAGTAGTTACCGCAGCAAATGGCTGTACTGCCGAAACGACTGTAACAATTATGCAAGACATCACGCCTCCAACAATTAATATAGATGCAGCGGCAACCTTAACTTGCACTACAACTAGCATCACCCTAAATGCAACAAGTGATGGAACTAGTTATGCTTGGGTAACTGGTGATGGAAATATTGTTAGCGGAGAGAACACCCTAATGCCAACCATAAATGCTCCAGGCACTTATACCTTAATTGTTACCGCTGATAATGGATGTACCGCAGAAGCAGCGATTACAGTTACAGCCGATACCGACCTTCCAACGGCTGTAATTGATGGAGAGGCTACCTTAACTTGTACGGTTGGTAGCATCAACCTAAGTGGCGAAGGTTCTACTGATGGCGTAACTTATGCTTGGTCAACAATTGACGGAAGCATTGCTACCGATGCTAGTTTGCCATTTGTTTTAATTGATGCTCCTGGCACTTATACTTTAGTAGTTACCGCAGCAAATGGCTGTACTGCCGAAACTTCGGTGACCATTAACCAAGATACGACCCCTCCTATTGTTGATATTGATGCAACAGCAATGATAACCTGTACAACTACTAGCATTACCTTAAATGCAACAAGCAATGGCACAAGTTTTATTTGGGTAACTGGCGATGGAAATATTGTAAGTGACGAAACGACCCTAACTCCTACTGTTAATGCCGCAGGTACTTATACTTTAATAGTTACTGCCGATAATGGATGTACCGCAGAAGCTGCTGTTACCGTAACTGCCGATACCGATATTCCTACTGCCATGATTGAAGGCGATACGGAATTAACTTGTGATGCAACTAGCATTACCCTAATGGGCGAATCTTCTACAGGTGATATTACTTACGCTTGGACAAGCACCGACGGCAATATTGTTAGCGGTGGAACTTCTCCAAATATCACCATTGATGCCCCAGGCACTTACACCCTAATTGTAACCGCAGCCAACGGCTGTACCTCTATGGATGAAATTACCATCACGGAAAACAATACCCCTCCAACAATAAGTATTGACGGAGCAACAACTTTAACCTGTGAGGTAACAAGCATAGAACTTACGCTAACTTCTAGCGACCCAGATGCTAGTATTTTATGGACAACAAACGATGGACAAATTGTTAACGGAAGCATATCTACTTCTCCTACGGTGAATGCAGCAGGCACGTATACCGTAGTCGTAACTTCTGCTAATGGATGTACGGCAACTGCCAACATCAGCATTACAGAAGACAATGATTTACCAACCCTTGATATTGCCGCAGCCACTAACATTACCTGTACAAACACCTCTGTAGATTTATCGGCAACCGCAACAGGCAATGGCTTAACTTATGCTTGGACAACTACCGATGGAAATATTGTAAGTGGTGAAACAACTGCTAATCCAACTGTTAATGCCGCAGGCACTTACACCCTAGTAGTAACAGCAGCTAACGGATGTACCGCAATGGCATCCGTAACCGTAACTGCCGATACCGATATTCCTACTGCCGTAATTGCTGGCGATTTAGTTTTAACCTGTGATGTAACTAGCATTATGCTAAGTGGCGCAGGTTCTTCTAGTGGCGTAACTTATAGTTGGTCAACTGTCGATGGAAATATTACTAGTGCTACAACTACGGCCTCTACAATTATGGTAGATGCCGCAGGTACTTATACCCTAGTTGTAAGTCAAGCAAACGGCTGCACCTCTATGGATGAAGTAACGATTACTGAAAATAACACCCCTCCAACAATAAGCATTGATGGTGAAAGCACTTTAACTTGTGATGTTACCAGTATCGAATTAACGCTAACCTCTAGCGACCCAGATGCTAGTATTTTATGGACAACAAACGATGGACAAATTGTTAATGGAAGTACAACGACTTCTCCTACTGTTAATGCAGCAGGCACCTACACCGTAGTAGCAACCTCCGCTAATGGATGTACCGCAACCGATAGCATCACTATAGAAGGAGATACCCAAGTACCTACCGTAGAAATCATCGCCGCAGGCAACATTACTTGCGACAATAACTCTGTAGAATTAAATGTAACCGCA
This sequence comes from Bacteroidota bacterium, assembly GCA_020630215.1. Classification (GTDB taxonomy): domain Bacteria; phylum Bacteroidota; class Bacteroidia; order Chitinophagales; family UBA2359; genus JAHDBT01. The sequence goes on along the minus strand of JAHDBT010000271.1, from coordinate 283 downwards.
ACAGGTACAAGCTTAACCTACGCTTGGACAACTGCGGATGGAAATATTGTTAGCGGTGAGGACATGCCAAATCCAACCGTAAATGCAGCAGGCACTTATACTATTGTGGTTACCGCTGCTAATGGATGTACGGCAACTGCTTCTGTAGATATAACTGCTGATACAGATATTCCTGTAGCGATGATTGAAGGCGATACGGAATTAACCTGTGATGCAACAAGCATTACCTTAATGGGCGAATCTTCTACAGGTGATATTACTTACACTTGGACAACTGCCGACG
>JAHDBT010000270.1 GCA_020630215.1 Bacteroidota bacterium | reverse complement strand
GCATCACCTGCACAAACGGCATCGTCTGTAGTTGTTGGGGGATCTGGAAACTCTTGCGTACCCATAATAGAAATAGGACAACCTGTTGTAGAAGCTGCACTTGCTAAAACAGCAGCAGTATTTTCATCGTAGTTAGCAATATCAATAGTGTAAGCAGTAACTGAATTTGGATATACAATAGTATAGGTACCAGGTATACTTACCACTAGCGTAGTACCTGCTGTACCATCTATAGAAGTTGCACCAGTAGCAGTAATTTCGTAACCGCCATCAATAGTAATAGCAGCACCTGTTCCATCTACATACATTGCTCCATCTAAGGCAGCTAAACCGCCACCTACTACTACCTCTACACTATAAGTACCGTCGGCATTACAAGTAGACATTTCTGTAGCACAGATTGGGTCTAGTACTACAAAATCGGCAGGGTCTCCAAATGTTGGACACATTGCGCCTTCGCCTAGGTCGTCGAAGGTTGGGTCATAGTTAATTTCGTAACATAAATAAGCACTTGCATATACCAAACATTCATCAATGATGGTTGTTTCATCGCATGTTGACCCTGTTGGGCTAGAAACCGCAGGAGTAATTTGTACTGTTAATACATCATTTGAATTAACTGTACCAAAATCAGCTAATGGAATAGTTGTATTTACAGGATATGCAGCAGGTAATGCAAAAGCAGCACCACCATTAGCTGTGCCTGCGTAAACGCCATTTAAGGTTAAATCAATAAAATAGCCTGTTAGTGTAAAACATCCATTAATATCTGTACTAGAAGAAATCGTATCAATAGTTAAAGTGATATTAGATGTTGTAGCTCCAACTGCTAAGTTATCCAAACTTCCCTCAGCAGGAATATCATATTGATAAGATTGAATAGTAGAGAAGCCAGTTACATCTAAGTTATTAGTAGCAACTTGAACGCCACCACACACTTGTAATTCATCGACAGACAAGAAAGGAGTTACCGACCATACGCCTGCCGTTAATGCACCCGTTGTACCACCTGGACAAGCGGTGCAAGTTGTTGTGTAGGCACCAGTTTCTACTGCCGTATCATTAGGATTATCAGCTTCAAAAACTTGGGCAACAGGTAATCCATCTAATGCAGCTTGATCAGCAGGTGATGTTTGCGAACCACTTGTAATAGCATAACCTAATTCGTAATCATGTTTATCGCTAGTGCCGCCTAGTAATACTTCATCATAACTTGCTGTAGTATTATCAAAGTTTACAGTTTCGCCACAACAAAGAATTTGGTTATCTACAACTGTTTCACCAGCATCTTGTGCGTAAATATGGAAGCATATTTCTGTACGAGCACTCATACAAGTTTCATCATCTGCACAATCGCCTTCGGTATGATAATCACATATACATTCAACGTAATAGCAATAATCACCTGGAGCTAAATCAGCAGGTTGGAAGTTATTGCCAGAAGCAACTAAGTTGCCACCTGTTGCTGCATCATACCAATCTATTCCAGCAGGGAATAAAGTTGGTGCTGGAGGAACAGGAGGGCTAAATGATGCTGCACCTGTTGCTGGTGTACAATTATTATCATTTAAATCTAAACTAACTGTTCCTGAATCGTAAACTACCGTATTTGCATTGTTAGGTCCAGCTACTTCTGTTAAACCATCACAACCAACACAGGCAGGTTCTGTAAGACAACTTGCGCCTCCACCATTATCAACAAACGTTATTACGGCATTTGTAACAGCACCAACATCACCACCTACACAGTCACCAACAATTACATTCCATCCAGCATCATAGATATTGGCACCTGCTAGTGCGCTCCAATTGATTGCTCCTCCACCATTTGCATTATAAAACTCACCGAAAGTACCTGATAACGGAGTAGCCTCATTACAAACATTAAAATTGGCATTTGTGGTATTAGAAAAGCACAAATTAGAGAACCCACTTCCTGAATTACAATTCCCCAATCCAAAAGAATTTGCGTAAGGTGCTAAATCAATAATGGCTCCATTAGGGCCTTCAAAGGAAAAGCTCATATCAGACACCCACGAATGCGTACCAGAAAGACAAACGGTAATATCTATTGTATTAGGATCGAATTGGCAAAAAGGTACCAACACAGGCTCACAATCAGGACATAACGCTTGTAAACCTTCGTCAGGAGGTATTGTTGCGCCTTCGCAAAGCCAATATTCAAAGCCCTTTGGTTCTGGTATATCAGGACAGGCAAAACATTGTGGTACGGTGAAGCAGATTTGCTCCATAAATTCACAACATTCTCCATTATAACAATTTTGCGGATTAGCAGAGTTTAGACCTGTTTCAGCATTTGTTGATTGGCTTAATACACCTGATATATCGAATAATGGACATCCAGTAACTGGACCAGTAGAAGCATAAACATTACTTTCTGAATTGGTAAAACGCCCACCATACACATAACCTGTTGCATCGTAACACATAATAGTACCAGGAGCTATTCCGTCTGCTGCTGCTGTTGCACCATCAAAAGAAATATTAACTGCACCTGCTGCTGCATCTGTAATAGAGAAATAAGTTAAGGTAGCATCATCTACACTAGTCCAAGCTACATCTGTTGGTGTAGTTATACTAGCTGCGCCACCTGTTCCATTTCCCTCATCTGGACCAACGGCAGAACAGAAAGTTGTAAGGTCTTCTTCTACAACTGCCATGAAATCGTTAAAGGTAATTTCCCAATCGATCACACAATCTGTTGGAGGATAGTTACTGTTGGGTTGGGCATTTTGTGAATAATCAGCCACATGGAGTGTCCACATTCCATTAATATCTTGCCCATCGAAAGTAGGAGATAGCGGATAGCAAAACTCCCCACTAGGAGTCACGTTTCCTCCAATTCCAGCAGAAAAATCTATATTAGCAACCATTCCTGTTGGGCTTTCTAGATAAAAATCCATAGCATCAGAAAGACAATCATTCGTAGTAAGACATATCTCCACACCATAAACATTGGTTACAGTTGATGGTTGAACAATTGACCCTGTATATCCATTATAAGGAATAGCTACGGTTACAGGAAAAGAGCTAGTTGTATACATACTAAATATACCAGCAGCTGCAACACCAAGATCATCACCATTTGTGCCAGAAGCAGCAGCATTAATACCAGTACCAGGAGTAGGAATAGCAGCTACAAATACCTCTTCTTCTCTATCTACAGACAAAACAGCAGTAGCAGGATCTGTACAACCATCAGCAGGAAGCGCAATAGCTGTTGCTGTTGCAATAATAGGTTCACCAATAGAAATTACCAAAGGTACTGGACAAGCAGAACCACATTGAGCAGTAGCTTCTGTTGGAGCTAAAGGGTCGCGAATAATTACTTCATAAACCCCTGGTGTTAGTCCACTAATTTCGTAAGCAGTAGCAGAACCAGTAACAGCAGATAAGGTTGCCCCTACCATAGAAGGTCCAGAAACAATCTCTACTATATGATCACCAGCAGTTCTCACTCCATCAATATTAGGGTCGGGAGAACCACCCATTGCATCTACAATGATACAACCATCATTTGAAGCTGGACAAGTTGCATTACAAGAACGAATATCGCCAAACATTGGAGATTGGTCAGATACAAAGCGAACACAAGTAGTTGATTTTGTGCCATCACAAGGATCTTCGTAAATAGTACATACGGTTGAAGTTAAACGTACAATACCATCTCCAAAGTCTTGCATTGCTACATCTGGAAATGCAAATGGATTTGCACCTCCTTCAAAAGGAGAACCAGATATATTAGTCATACAATTATCGCTAGTACTATAAGGTCCAAATGAAGCGGTCCAGTTAGCAGGATAGGTATTGGCAGCACCTTGATTTGTACCAGTACAAGTAGTAGTACTACTACCACCGCCAGAAGTTGAGTTACCAGCAGCAACACAAGCAGGATATGGTTCTTCAGTATTAGGATTTAGGACTGTCCCATTTGCATATACCCATACTTTAGCATCTGTGTAAGTATCAACAGCAGGGTCACAAAGCGGAACACCAAAACCATTTAAGGATTTAGTTCCTTTACAACCTTCTGGGGTATTTAAACCTACTTCTATTAAATCTCTACAATTTATTTCAACAAAGTTAGCAGCGCCAAGAGCTAAAGATGCATCTAAATCAGAAGTTCCTACAAGATCACCACCCAAGTTTCCTTGAACACCACATGCATCTGGTGGTACAGGTTGTGTATCTGAGCTAATTGTACCACAATCAGGGGCATTATTAGATAAATTTGGTTGTACTTGATGTGTATTTGTATAAGCTCCATTAGCAGCGGTACAAACCGTTGCTCCACTAACAGTCAAAACAGGGTTATCAATTGGTACTAAAGTACCACCATGCGTATATACAAATTTTGCAGAAGCAGGCGATTCCCCAACCAAAGCAATATTCCCACAAGAGTAATCATTCGCAAATGCAGATGGAGGACTTGCACCCGAACCTGGTGTTTGTGTAGATGTAGTTGGGAATTGTACGTCGTAAATATGTTCCCACATATATACATCATAAGTAGCACCTGGACATAAGTCCATCGTAAAGGCTAACTGTCCTTGTGGTAATGCAACACCTGTTACAGGATGTGTAAATGTTGCACCACAAACATCTTCTATACTCCATGTATAATATTCACCTGCAGTAGTTCCATTTGTGCCATTACCCAACTGGAAAAGTTCTGCGCTTTCGCAAGTAGAAGATTTAGAATCTAAACAAACAGTAGAAGCATCCAATAGAGTTGCATCTCCACCACCAGCAATGATATCCGCAATAATATCAGCACCTGCCTGAGTAGGATCACAATCTGTAGCAGCAGATACCCCACATTCTTGTATTAAACCATTTTGAGCTGCAGCACCATGTCCATAAAAACCAACATACCATACAGCAGATTGTGGGTCACAAGTAGGAGTAGGGGCATCTGGTCTAGTAGAACATACATCAAAAATATAAGTTGCTGAACCGTCTCCATTATCTTCAATGTTAACAATAACAGGAGATACAGGAGTACACTGACTGTAGGCATAATTTGAAATACCAAACAGCAGTAGCGTAGTTATTATTAGAAAAAATTTATTCATATAAATATTTTTTATTTTGTTTTATTTTTTATTTGAAGGCATTGGTATTCCTATCATCTGACGTTGACCAGATAACTGAATAGCCTTTGCTGTACCATCTGCATTTCTTGGATGTGTACTCTTGGTTAAAACAGGAATATCATCCTTTTTCATCATGCGTTTAGTTTTATTTGCTAAAGTTTTAGTTTTTTTAGCATTCGTCACTACAACCTCTAACTCAAGCCCCTTACTGGCCGCAGCTTGTTTCATCTCATTTTGTTGAGATGGAGTTAAGAGATTGTACTTTTCGACAGGATACTGCATTTTATTACCGTTTGTTGCTTTCATCCAAGCATACGGCTCAACTTCAGCTTTTGCAATCTTCGCATGTCTTGGTGATACATTGCTTTTAGTAGCTGCTTGTTTTACTTCAGTTTTTTGCACGGGGCTTTTTCGCCGCTCATGAATATCCTGAGCAAAACCATCTACTGCAAATAGCACTAATGCTAGGAGCAGCAAAAATTTCATTTTTTGTCTCATAGTAATAAACTTTTTTTGGTTTACAGAATCTATTAAATTAATCATTGGTATCATATTTGATACATTTTTATTGTTAGTAGTATTTTGGGGAAATCTGGAAAATTTAACTTCCCAAATTCATTGTATTAGTGCGCTATAACATTACTAAGCCTTAAAAACCAATTAGTTAAACTAGCAAGTGCTGCGAACAAAAATTCTATAGTTAATTCAAAAACTAATGGAACAAGCCATATTTTGTTCTTTTTTAATCAGTAGTTTCTAAGCACCTTTGTATAGTATTTAGGTAAAAGCAGCAACATTAGTATCTTAATTGGCGTAATTTCCTACTGCTTGCATATTCATTTTTAATAAAACTGAAATAAAAAAAAATAAACTTTTTTTCTTCCAAAGCTATAAATAACAAGTTATTGATTATTAGCTATTTATAAGATGTAGACTTTTTTTCACACTTCAGCATTACTAAAAGTGCAATAAAAAATGCATCTTTATATTTGCTTAACATGCTATTTTTTTATAATTTCGCAAAAGTTCAAGGGCATACCATTGCCCATAAAAAAGCAGCACAGTCCTCTTCTATTTTAAAAATAAAAGAGCTTACTGTGATTGCTAATAGACTAGACATAACTAGGCAGCATTTGCTACCTAGCTTATGAGTGTTGAACTAGGTGATAGCAAAATCTTTTACATTATTACACGAGCCTCTCACAATTCGATAATAATGTCTAAGATGTCTATCACTTTTTTTTTGGTTTTATTGGGCTGTTTGGTTTTAGGAATTGATTATTTTTGGGTATGCTTAGTAGTCTGTCAAGTTAATAGTTTGGGTTTACAAAAAATTAAGTATTTGCATTTACTAATGGGTTAAGAAAAATAGGCTAAACTAAGGTTACCCATAATTGCAACTACTTTTATTTTCAACAAACAAACGCAAATACTTGCACAAGCTCAATTAAGCGAAATTGAGTGATATACAAGACTCAAAGTCTATAGTTCATACTTTCAGAAGTCAATAATATGAATTATTCAAGCGTTTTGCAAAAATTTACTTATTTAAGGTTTGTTTGTTGATGTAAATATACTCATTAAATTTAAAACAAAGTAGGTACAATATTTTGCGATTGCTAAAGCATTTTTGTCTATTTTCTAACATTTTCCCCTTTACAACTTCTCTAAGAAAATTAATTACCAGCAGATTATACATAAAAATAAACCCAAGGTAACAGTAAGTTGTTAAAAAATGTAAACGAATTGCACATACTTATTTCATTTTTTTTCCATTTCTATTAGTTTGATTGTCACTAAAGCAAAGCATCTTGTCATAAATATGTAAATTTAAGCACATTTACTAATCTATTCTCAACAATTCTATTATTCAATACGTTTGGCACTATCGCATTAAATATTTACATCTGGTTTATCTTATTTGTTTAATCACTTATTTGTAATGCATATCGCATATACTACTCCCTACATTTCTATAGTTAGCCTATCTAACATAACAACTATAGTTAACCCAAAACAAGTCATACTTCTTGCACATAAAACTGTTTTACACGATGTATATAATTTGTAATCGCAGAGATTGCATTAATCTAACAAACACCTCCTATCTTTTCGTCAATACACTTTTAATCTGCTATTAGCTATGTTTAATGGACATGGACATGCCTATTATACCAAAAACATCGGTTAGACATGGACACTTTGGGATGTCTAAGCAATAATTTTCAATAAAATGCTTCAAAAACATTAAAAAAACTAATTTTATTAGTATTTTTGCTAAAACTTTTAAAGTGCTAAACTTTTTTTACTTTTACACTTTAAATACACCCTACACTTAGTAGTCTGTTAACTATACACTAAAATAAATTACAAACAGATATAATGGCAAAAGTTACTTATACCGAAGATAATATTCGTTCGCTAGATTGGAAAGAGCATATTCGTTTACGCCCAGGTATGTATATTGGAAAACTAGGTGATGGCTCGGCGCAAGATGATGGGATTTACATATTAATTAAAGAAGTACTAGACAACTCCATAGATGAGTATGTTATGGGACATGGTAAAAAAATTGATATTACCATGCAGCAAAACCGTATTATTGTGCGAGATTATGGGCGGGGTATTCCGCTAGGAAAAGTGATTGATTGTGTATCGAAAATTAATACAGGTGGTAAGTACGATTCTAAAGCCTTTAAAAAATCGGTAGGTTTAAATGGCGTTGGTACAAAGGCGGTTAATGCTTTGTCGGATTATTTTAAAGTAAGTTCGATTAGAGAAGGTAAAATGAAAGTGGCGGAATTTAGCCAAGGAGATTTGGTAAAAGACAATCGCTTACAAAAAACGAAAGAGGTAAATGGTACTATTGTAGAATTTGTGCCTGATACAAGCATCTTCAAAAAATACCGCTTCATCAGCGAATTTGTCGAAAATCAGTTGTGGAATTATGCCTACTTAAATGCAGGTTTGAGCATATTTTTAAATGGCAAACGTTTTTTTTCTCGTAATGGCTTACTCGATTTGCTACAACGCAAAGCCGATGCCGACAACCTTCGATACCCTATTATACACTTAAAAGGCTACGATATTGAATTGGCACTAAGTCATGGGCATCAATATGGAGAGCAGTATTACTCGTTTGTAAATGGGCAATACACGCCATTAGGCGGCACACACTTAACTGCCTTTAAAGAGTCGTTTGTAAAAACAATAAGAGAGTTTTATAATAAAAAATTTGATACCGCCGACATACGTGCATCTATTGTAGCGGCAATTAGCATTAGAGTAGAAGAACCCGTATTTGAATCGCAAACCAAAACCAAATTAGGTTCTACACATGTTGCGCCTAATGGTGCTACAATGCGTACTTTTTTTAATGATTTTTTAAAGGAAAAACTCGATAATTTTTTACACCGTAATAAGGAGGTTGCCGATGCGATGCTGAAACGTATTTTGCAATCGGAACGAGAACGCAAGGAATTATCGGGTGTTAAAAAATTGGCTAAGGAACGGGCAAAAAAAGCCAACTTACACAACAAAAAATTACGAGATTGCCGCCTACACCTCAACGATGGAAAAAAGGACGACCGCTATGAATCAACCTTGTTTATTACCGAGGGCGACTCGGCAAGTGGCTCTATTACCAAAGCTCGAAATGTTACAACACAGGCCGTATTTAGTTTGAGAGGAAAACCGCTAAACTGTTTTGGACTAACCAAAAAAATTGTATACCAAAACGAGGAGTTTAACCTATTGCAACACGCCTTAAATATTGAAGATGGCATTGACGGTTTGCGCTACAATAAAGTGGTAATTGCTACCGATGCCGATGTAGATGGAATGCATATTCGTTTATTACTAATGACCTTCTTTTTACACTTTTTTCCCGACTTAATTCGCAATGGGCATGTATACGTGCTAGAAACACCTTTGTTTAGAGTACGTGATAAAAAAACAACGATTTACTGCTACAGCGAATCAGAAAAACAAAAAGCCATTAAAAAGCTGCGTGGCAAACCCGAAATTACTCGCTTTAAAGGTTTAGGAGAAATTTCGCCCGATGAGTTTGGCGATTTTATTGGTAAGGATATTCGTTTAGAACCGCTGTTTATAAGTGAGGAAACAACTATTGCTCAATTACTAAAATACTATATGGGCAAAAATACGCCACAACGACAACAGTTTATTATAGAGAACTTACGCATCGAGGAAGATATAGTAGCGGAAGAAGAAAGCATTTCGGAAATTGCGGAGGAATTGGAGGTTTAGTTTATTTAGTCCCTTACCCGTGAAATTCTGCGCAAAGCTGGCAGAAAATGCATGGGAACCCTTAATCATATTGACTTGTTTAATCATCAAAAACTTCGTGCGCTTTTTTAAGCGAAGCGGCTTAGTGTCTATAAA